>DAOVDS010000026.1 GCA_030669415.1 bacterium | reverse complement strand
CACAACATGGGAACGGAAGTGATAATCATCCTTATCGGCGTCGTTGGGCTCGTGATAATCATCGGCGCTGTGGTCGCCATTTACAACGGCCTGATTCGCAGGAAGAACAGGGTCAAGAACTCGTGGGCGCAGATTGATGTGCAGCTCAAGCGCCGCTACGACCTCATTCCCAACCTTGTCGACACCTGCAAGGGCTACATGAAACACGAGAGGGAGACGCTCGAAAACGTCACAAAGGCGCGCCAGCAGGCCATCAACATACCGGATGGCGCGATAATAGACCAGGCCAAGGCGGAGAACTTCCTGAGCCAGACGCTGCGCTCCCTCTTCATGGTGGCGGAGCAGTACCCGGACCTCAAGGCGAACCAGAACATGCTTGCGCTCCAGGAAGAGCTGACCTCGACCGAGAACAAAATTTCTTACGCCCGCCAGCACTACAACGACTCGGTCCTTGTCTTCAACAACAAGGTCGAGATGTTCCCCTCCAACATCGTGGCAGGCCTGTTCAACTTCAAGAAGGGCGAGTTCTTCGAGCTTGAAGACGAGGCGCAAAGAGAAGCACCCAAGGTCAGCTTCTAACACCAATTACAGCAAGTTTCTGCCAGTTTGCTGCCGCCGCAGAGGTGCACACACCTCGCAGAGTATGGGCAGGCAAAAAATGACAAATATCAAAGCTCAAATAACAAGTCAAATCCGAATTCCAAAATCCAAAACCTCTTCGGCCACAGAATACCCACAACCTTGACGGACACTGCGCTCAAAGATGAATTTTGAGCTTTGGACTTTGACATTGATTTGGCATTGGGGCTTTGTAATTTGACATTTCTTTTCTTAGTCGTCTGAGATAATGCGGCATTCGCCGCCGTTGTCGGCAGACAGCTTCCTCAAGAATTGTTTGAGCTTCTCCTTGTCCTCGCGTGGATACCTTCCTACAAGCAGGCCAATCGTGTGGATAGTGACATTGCGCTCCATGTTCCACTGCTTGACTGCCGCGAGTATCTCACCATGGTTTGTTGTCTGCCCGGCGGTCGGGTTGCCATCGGAGAGGAAGTAGATTGTGTCCATATACTTGTCTTTGAACGCTTGCTCGAGGGCGCCGTAGGTGTTGGTGCCGCCGGAAGCTCTCATCTTCTTGACAAATTCAATTGCGCTCTCGCGGTTGCCCTTAGAGGCTTTCGTGAGCGACTTTTTCCATGAGCCAACGTTGGTAGAATAGGTGATGACATTAAACCTCGCCTGCGGCGGCAGAAGCTTGTTAATGACATAGGCAAGCTCTATCTTGAGTATGTCTATTCTTGAACCGACGTAGCCGGGCTGAACGCCGCCCTCGCCCAGCTTTGGCGGAGCTGGCGCACCCCTTGGTACCGGCGGCTTTACCACATCACCGCCCGTTTCCGGTCTCGGTTCTGTCTCCGGGCCGCCGCCCGGAACGCCCGGAACCTTGCCGCGCGCCATCATGGAGCCCGAAACATCGCAGATAAATATCACACGCTTCGAGGTTACAACGCCGTAGACAACGCTGCGAGGACCGTCTTTCAGTGCATCCTTATCAATTCCCGGCAGTTCGGGCGGCTGTGTCTCATCATAGGAGTCCTTGCCTCGCCCTTCCCACCAATTCCTGAAGTCGAGACCGCAAAGCAGGCTGTACTGCCCTGTCATTTTCTGGAGCGCATGCAGGAAGCCCCGCGCCGCTGCTTCCCTCTTTTTCCTTTCCGCCGCTTCAAGAGCTGAAATCACCGGCTCGACAGCTTTCTTCGGACGCAACTGGGCAAGTGCTTTGGCGGCAGCGACTCCAACGGTCATATTAGAATCAGATAGCGTTTCTATGAGGGCATCGGCGTAGTCTTTCTTACCCATCAAGCCGAATACTTCGCACAGCAGAATTTTCATGGATTTGCTGCCAGACTTGAGTTTCTCCTGCATGTAGTCGAGCGCTTCCTTATCTGTTATCGCCGCCAGTCCTTTACATACAGTGCCATAGAACTTGATACCATGCTTCTTGCTGGAAGTGTAAAACTCCTTGAGGATGAACTCGACCGCAGCCTTGTTGTTTAGGGCAAGTACTCGCTTCAGTCCAGAGACAATCTGCTTCATACAGCTCTGAAGCTGTGACGAATACTGCCGGGAAGCAGAGCTGGCTCTGAAGTATTCTGAACGCAGCTTCGAGTATTCCGGGTCTCTCGGGCCCACCTTTTTCATAGCGCTGCGTAATTTCTCAGCCCTCTCCTGCGCCTGGTCAATCTTGTGTTTGAGCTCCTTGGCCTGGCGCTCAAGCCGCTGGTAGTCCTCCTTAAAGTCGGACATCTCGTCTGCGACAAGAACGGCGCTGAGCTGGAAGAAGACCAACACAGTGACAGCAATGGTTGCCAGTGCTCTCATGGCTTCCTCTCTACGTAAAAGCAGTTCCTACTATACTTATGTATTTGAGGCCCCATTATGTTAGGCAGATGCACGTCAAAAGACAGGCGCGCGCTGGATTTCATGAGTGTGGCCAGGCAAGAAACATCTTGCTAACATGCCAGTCAGGAAGTAGAGTCTATCTCGAAACCTCACACGGCCGCGCTGGGCCGAGGAGCAAGCAGCGCAAGGAACGAGACCGAAGTCGTGTCCAGAGACACCCTGAGAACGAGGGCCGCCGCGATGCGACGCTTATCGGCCCAGCCCTTGCGGGTTGCGGCGGCAGGGGCCTGTCTGGGGTGTCGCGCCTCCTCAAGGTATCTACTGATACGATTTCGTCGTTGCTCCTTGTATCCAGACCCCTGGCGCTCGCAACGCGGTCACGCGAGGTTTCGAGATAGACTCTTATATTGGGGCTGGATTCAGGCATGAAGTTACATTTCACGAGGAGATACTGCAATGCGTAGAGCTCGCCTGATGTCTGCTGTCGTTTCGCTGCTGCTTATCGTGGTTTGCACAGTGTCGGGCCAGGAGCCGCAGATTGCCTTTACGGATGTAACAGGCAAGGTTGGGCTCAAGCCGGGCAGTGGCAGAGCTTGCTGGGGCGACCTCAACGGGGACAACAAGGTGGACCTTATCAGCGCTCGCAAGCTCTTTCTCAACCGCGGCGGCAGGTTCGAGGACATCACAGCCAAGAGCGGCCTGAAGCTCAGCGGCCCGTCCGCCGTGTGGGGCGATTTCAGCAATGACGGGTACCCGGACATCTACTCGATGGGCAACGGGGGTTCGCTCTGGCTCAACATGAAGAGCGGCAAGTTCAAGCAGGTGAAGGTGCCCCAGAACACTCACGACAAGTGCCAGGCCGCGGCATGGGCGGATGTCAACCGGGACGGCTACCTCGACCTGTGGGTAGCAAACTACGAGGACAGCACCGACTACGAGAAGAAGGGCTTCCGGCCAAAACCGGACCTGCTGCTCATGGGCAAGAGAGGCAAGAGCTTCAAACTCGCCATGAGCACCACGGACGAGGAGACCTGGCACACAAGGGGCGTGGTTTTCTGTGACTTCGACCAGGATGGCGACGTGGACGCCTTCTGCAGCAACTACCGCC
Source organism: bacterium (assembly GCA_030669415.1). Classification (GTDB taxonomy): domain Bacteria; phylum Planctomycetota; class SKW154; order SKW154; family DAOVDS01; genus DAOVDS01. Next base: position 18,717 of record DAOVDS010000026.1, on the reverse strand, counting down.
TTGCCCCAAACCAGCTCTGGATAAACGAGAAAGGCAAGTTCGCAAACAAGGCGAAGGAGTACGGTGTTGCAGGCACCCCGAGCGGACCGGTCGGCAGCGCGAAGCGCTACCAGGCCCACGGGCACACTATCAGCGCGTGCTGGGCCGACTTCGACAACGACGGGGATTTCGACCTGTTAGTGGTGAACTTCTCGCACGCCTCCCCCGGGCAGGACCATACCCAGCTCTTCGAGAATCTGGGAAAAGAGGGCGAGTACAAATTCAGGGATGTGTCGAAGAAGGCGAACTTCCAGTGGCAGGAATCGTACGCCAAGGGCGCCATCGGTGACTTCGACAACGACGGGCTGATTGATGTTTACCTGGGCACCGCCTATGAGCGCGACTCAGGCAGGCTTTACAGGAACAAGGGGAACTTCAGCTTTGAGAACGTTACCGCGCAGGCGGGTATAAGCGCCAAGAAAAGCTACCAGGCGGCGGTTGCGGACTACGACAACGACGGTTTCCTCGACCTTCTCGCCGGCGGGACGCTCTACCGCAACAAGGGGAACAAGAACTCATGGCTCAAGGTGCGCCTGACCGGAAAGAAATCCTGCCGGAAATGCACACGGACGGCTGTCGGCGCGGTAGTGAGGGTGACGGCAGGCGAGCTCACAGCCACGCGCCAGGTGGAAGCCGGCAACTGCGGCAACCAGAACGAGATGACACTCCACTTCGGACTCGGGCCTTTCAAGGGCAAGGCGAAGATTGAAATCACCTGGCCCTGCGGGCGCAAGCAGGAAAAGACCTCAAGCGTCAACAGGCTTGTCGAAATCCAGGAAGGCAGGTAGCCCGCCGGGCGGACGCTTCTTCTACACGTGCCCGTATGTTCGCCGCATGAGCGCCTTTACATGCTCGCGGGTGGACAGCACCGGGATGAGTTTCGTCCCGACAATGTGGGTCAGATACTTCAAGTCCTTCCTGTGGTCAGGCCTGAGCGGGTCGTAAACAGCCACATAGACTACCGGTGTGCCCTCATCGATACCGCACTGCCCTTCCGGCTCACCCACCGGGCCAAACAGCGTCAGGCGGGCGGGTGAGCAGAAGCCAACCATCCTGACCTGCCTTGCGAGGTCTCCGGGGACAGTTTCCCTGAACACGGTCGTTACTCCCACGCGCGAGAGGTCTTCCCACACCGGGTAGGCTGTGAAGTCCGAAAGCTGCGCAAGCAGCTTCTCAGACCCAAGGTAGGTGCTGGAGGCAAGAACCCGAGGATACGACTTGCCCGAGTTGCGCGCGGCCCTGAGAGCCTGCTCAGCCGCATCGGGCGCCAGCACCCCGGAGGAAGCCAGGTACGCGCTGAAAGACTCCTGCGGGTCGCGGCGGCGGCGCAGACAGGTGCGAAGGAACCGCGCCCCGTTGTGGATTAAGAAGAAGAAAGTCGGCACCATGATGAGAGTCAGTATTGTCGCGAAGGCAAGGCCGAATATGACAGCCTTCGCCATCGGGCTCCAAAACTGGGACATCTCCGTTCCCATGTTGAACCTGCCCTTCTTGAAGTCGAAAGACATCCCTATCCCCATGGGAATGAGGCCGAGAATCGTCGTGATTGCAGTGAGAAGTACCGGCCGGAGCCTGGTCATGCCGGCCTGGACAAGCGCGTCGACAACCCTCAAGCCTCTGCCACGCAGCTTCTGGATATAGTCTATGAGGACTATCGCGTTGTTGACTACGACACCTGCAAGGCTGATAACTCCCATGCCAGTCATGATAATGCCGAACGGCGTGCCTGTGACGAGGAGCCCGAGAAGCACCCCAACGAGAGAGAGCAGAACGCTGACCATAATGATAAGCGGCAGCAGCACCGAGTTGAACTGGGATATGAGAACCAGTGCAATAAGCATGATAGCGATTGCGAAGGCCTGGGAAAGGAACTCCGATGCTTCCTGCTGCATCTCTTCTTCACCTGTAAGGCGTATCGCATATCCCTCCGGCAGCCTCTGCATGAGGGGTTCCAGTGCCTTTGTGATATCAGCCCTGACAGCCGGCGCCAGCCGCCCCTCCACCTCGCCCGAGATTGTGACAACGCGCCTCTGGTCTATTCGCCGTATTACGCCGGGCGCCCCGACGATTTCCCACCTGGCCACACTGGAAGCGGGAACCTGGAGCCCGGTCATTGTGGAAATGTAGAGCTTGTCGAGAAGATGGAACCCCTTGCGGTACTCCTCGCTGGCAATGACAACTACGTCATACTCCTCATCACCTATTCGGAAGATGCCGACCTTAGTGCCCCGGTAGGCCGTCTTGATGACCGTCCCGACCGTAAGAGGGTTCAATCCGAGTACAGCCGCCTTGTTCCGGTCAACAATCACGCGCAGCCCGGGCCGCCCCCTCTCCACATCATCCTTCAGGTCTACAACACCTGGTATCTCCTTGATGATGTCCTTGGCCTCTGCGGCGAACTCTGCAAGAAGCTCATAGTCATCGCCTGAAATCTCGACATTCACAGGCCGGCCTGAAGGAGGTCCCTCCTCTTCCTTCTGAACTTCGAGCTCAACGCCGGCAAGACGCGAGAGCCTTTTCCTAAGCCGCCCGATAAAGACGCTGGCGGGAGTCTTGCGTTTCTCCAGGTCAATAAACTCGAGCGATATCCTCGCCAGATTGGGAGTTGACCCGCCGAAGGAGAACCCGATGCCGCTGGAGCCCCGCGAGCCAATGCTGGAGACCATGAACTTTACATCCTTGTGGCCGTCCTCCATGTCGAGCTTCTCGATAATATCCTCTATCTCAAGCGCCACGGCGTCGGTCGTATCGAGCTTCGAGCCCTCCGGCAGCCGGATATCCACGTAGCCGTTTCTCGGCTCCGACTCGGGGAAGAACTGTTTTCCCTTGCCGAACTTCGCGTAGGCTGCTGCCGCCAGAATCAGGAGCACGAACGAGCCCAGGGCGAACTTCTTTCTGTGAACCACTGCTGTCTTCAGAAATGTCTGGTAGAGCCTCATGAACTTGCTAATCGGCTTCGTACCCTTTTCATGAATGCTGCCTTCCTTTACCTTCATGAAGGCGGCGCAGAGCGCGGGGCTTATGACGAGGGCCACGAACAGCGAGCTCAGCAGCGTTACTATGACTGTACGGGGCAGATACCCCATGAACTCGCCCATTATTCCCGGCCAGAACAGCAGCGGTGCGAACGCACAAATAGTTGTAAGCGTTGAAGTTATCACCGGCCACGCGACCTCGCCAGTACCCTTCATGGCCGCTTCAACCTTGCCGTAGCCCTCCTGCCTGTGGCGATAGATGTTCTCGACAATCACTATCGCATTATCCACCAGCATGCCCAGGGACAGAATCAGGCTGAACAGGACCACGAAGTTGAGCCTGATGTCCATTATCGCAAGCACGGTAAAGGATATCAGCAGGCTGAACGGCACGGCAATGGCTACGAAAAAGGAGTTGCGCAATCCGAGAGAGACAAATATCACGATAATTATCAGGATGAAACCCGTGAAGATGTTATTGTCGAGGTCATTGACAATCATCTTGACAAACTCGGAATGGTCGTTCGATATGTCGAAACTGACCTCAGCCGGCACCTTGCCGGACGCCTTGACCTCGTTCAGGATATGTTTGACTATTGCCGCAAGAATCAGGAGGTTCTTGCCCGACTGCTTCTGTATTATGATTGATACAGTGCCTTCTTTGTTGAACCGCGCGGTGCTGGTCTCCTCTTCGAAACTCGCTACTATCTTCGCCAGGTCAGCGAGATATACGCCCTTTGACCCGCGATTCTGCACCATTATGTTGTAGGCGGCTTCGACGTTGCGCTCGAACTCCATGGGAATACGGATATCGTACTTAATCCGCCCCATCTCGGTCGTGCCGCCGGAGATATCCACATCTTCGCTCAGGTACTTGGCTACAAGCGCGGCTGCAGGCACCCGGTACGCGGCAAGCTTGTCGGGGTCCAGCTCGATACGCACTTCGGGCACGAGGCCGCCAACGACGATTGCATCAAGAACCCCGGGAACGCTCTCAATCAACTCCTCGAGTTCGTCCGCTATCGCCTTGAGGGCGATGAGGTTCTTCTCCTTGTCCTGGGTAAGCTGTCCCGATATGTTCACTATCATTACCGGGAATTCGCTTATGTTGAGCTCCAGCACCACCGGCTCATCCGCGTCGCCCAGGTCGCCCTTGACCCTGTCTACGCCGTCCTTGACATCCCGCAGCGCATCGTCGATATCCACGTCAGTCTCAAACTCCATGAATACCATGCTCGCGCCCTCGGCGGACGTGCTGGTCATCTTCTTTATTCCCGTAATGCCCTTGAGCTCGCGCTCCAACTTTATTGTGACAGTCTTCTCGATGATGTCCGGCGATGCGCCCCTGTATGAAGTCATAACTATGATAAACGGTATCTCGACATCCGGGGCCGCTTCTCGCGGAAGAGTGAGATAGGCGTACAGACCCGTAACTAGGAAGATGAACATCAGTACGAAGACCGTTGTCTTCTTGCGTATCGCGTAGTCGCTTATTACCACGGCCAGCTTCCCTCGTGAGTCTTGACTACCTCGACTGCCTCTCCGTCACGGACAAACCGCATGCCCTTTACAATCACGAGGTCTCCCGGCTTGATGCCCGACAGCACCTGCACCGAGTTCCGGTTCTTCAGGCCAAGTTCAACATCATTGGCGAGGGCTGTAAATCCAGCCGCGGTGTCTGTTACACCCGCGCCTGTCTGAATCGGCCCCTTCTTCACCGTATACACGAGGAACCGGGCCCCCTGAAGAATCAGTGCTTCTATCGGCACCTTCACCGCCTCCGGCACCTCCGCCACGCGCAGCGACACAGAAGCAATGTAACCCACGCGGTACTTCCTGTCGCCGGATCCGCTGGCAGTTTTCTCAACCGGGTTCTCAAGGAGTATTTCAGTCTTGAACGTGTGCGTAGCTTCGTCCGCGGCAAACGCTATCCTTGAAATTGGCGCAGTCACAGGTTCGGGCACCGCGTCGAAATGCAGCCGCACCGAGTCTCCCGTGCGGACCTTGGTCATCACGCGCTCCGGCGCCCACACAACGACCTTGACCCTGTCGGCCGTCACAATCCTGAAGAGCTTCTTGCCCGGCACGAGGAGTTCGCCTTCTTCGACGAATTTCTTGTCCACCAGGCCGGCCATGGGCGAATAGACTTCCGTCTTTTCGAGGCTTTTCTTCGCAAGCTGAACCGCCGTCCTTGCAGCCCCGAGACGTGCTTCGTTGATTTGGACAGTCTCTTCCCGTGCACCTTTTTGGGCCAGCTTCAGTGATTCGCTTGCCTGCTCCAGGCGCTTCTCGGCTGCAATCAGGGCCGTCTGCGCCGTGTCATTCATTTCTTTGGAGACAACGCCATCCTCGAAGAGCTTCTTCCTGCGCTTCGCCTGGCCTGCGGCAAGGTCGCGGGCGCTGCGGGCGGAATCGACAGCCGCCCTGAGCTGCGCCAGCTCCTCCGGCCGTGCACCGGACTTGGTCTGTCGCAGCAGTGCCTCGAGCTCCGTGACGCGAGCCTGCGCCTGCTCAACCATCAGCGCCAGCTCCTCCTTGTCCACCACCAGCAGCTTCCGGCCCTGTGCAACCTCGTCGCCTTCCTCGACCAGGATTCTCATTATCTTCCCAGCCACCTCACCGGAGACAGTCACGGTCCGCACCGGCTCGACAACCCCGGGGAGTGTTACCTCGTCAATCATCGTCGAGGAGACAGCTTGCCACACCTCGACGTTTGTCCTGACGTGCTGCGCCTTCGCCGGCCCATCGCGCTCCGTGCAGCCCGCCTGGCAAGCGAAGAGAATCAACAGAATACCGCCGAAAACAAGGAGTCTGGTTAACTGTTTCACAGATTTATCCTTCCTCAAGCCGGTGCGCGTTCTTTCTCCAGTGACATCCTACTATCAACAGGCGTCTCAGCGCAAGTTACACATTTCGTTTTCTCGCAACAAACAAGGACGCCCCGGGAAGTGCCCGGGGCGTCCTTGACAGGCTTTAGGCTGTGTGCTACGGCGCAGAGACCGTGAAATCTATGCCTGTCCGGTGCTTGTTCGCATTGTCAACAACTACAGCATCCGGCGCGCCATACTGCCCCGCCGGGTTGTCGCTGCCCTCACCCATGTCGTACGGGGGTGTATCCATAACCCCCCTCACATAGTAGGTGTCGTTGGGCAGACAGTGGATTGTGTACGTATAGTCGTCGGTGCCGTTGTTGTACTTCGCGACAGTCCACGCAATCGGCTCGCCGGAGAACGACGATTCGTCCCAGACTGCGACCATAACCATGTCCCGCTCAGAAACGCCTGCATCGATTGATACTGTACCTGATATCGAGCCCAGACTTGCATCCGTGACCCAGAAATGCCTTTCAAGCATCCAGCTCAGGCCGAAAGCCGTGACTGTATCGCCGCCGGGGTGTACCAGTTCGGAGCCGACCACCCACAAGTGTTTGCCCGTGTTGAGCGCCAGAGGGTCGGGAAGCGTGAACTGCGTCTGCGAGCCCAGCATGAACTCGCCGATATCCTCATCCCTCTCGATGTTGCCGCCAACGTACAAGAAGGCGAACATCCCATCAAACGGGATGGTGGCCGCGTTCCAGGTGAACGTGGGCGTTGTGTCAAGAACACCCTCGTTGACATCCGGCGAGACAAGCACGATGAAGTCGCCCGGGTCGGGGATGTATACCTGCTTGTCAAAGGTCAGTGTGTGACCATCTCCGTCCTCTATGGTGAATGTAAAGGTGTTCACGGCGCCGAGTGTGAAATGCGCGGACATTGAGTCGGTGTAGTTCCCGGGCATGCTCATATCCGTCTCAGGAGTATAATACGAGTACTCCGTACCACCGCCGGAGGTCAGGCGCCACTTCGCCGTGCCGCCGAGCTTTACCTGCACATCAAGCCCGCCAACGCCATACGATGCCTGGATTTCATCACCATCCGCCGGCGCCGTGCTCCAGGTGATATCGTAACCACCTGTGGTGTAGTCGATTGTCCCAGTCGCATCTCCTGCTATGTCACCACTCCAGTCATCCCAGGCAACCAGACAGCCCGCGGAGAACACGAGCGAGCCTTCCCACACCGGCGTGTTGGCCAGCGTGCCGGTCCAATTCGTCTGGATACCGTTCCCATCACCAACCTTCTCGGAGTGCTGCCCCGCTGTCGCGTTGTCCTCGTCTCCCGCTTGTATGAAAAACTCGAGTGTCACGTTGCCATTGTTCCATACGTTCATCCAGATGTTCTCATCAAACGCCCACTCCATCGCATAGGGGGCAGCATTGTCACCGGCGCTCGGACGGGAAGTGACGACCCACTGATACGTGCCGGCAAGCGCATTGCCAGACAGGTCGGTTATGCCAGTCGAAAGCTCCACCGTGAAGTCCGCCGCTTCGTCCCAGTAGAGCAGGCCCGGGAACTCGGCTCCCCGCCCAAACGGGGCAAGGAACGTGACACTCTGACCGGTGGGCAGCAGTACTTCGTCAGGCCCGCAGCGCGTGAATCTCAGACCCTTGATCGGCGCCCCGGACGGGTCCTTCACCACTATCTTGCCGAGGCTTGTCGCATCCACCGTAACGCTCACTATCTCGCTGAAAATCGCCCCTCCTTGGAACTCATTCTCGTTGATGTCCACTGCGCCGCTGGCAGGGAACACCTGCGAGATAACCGGCGCGGTCGTGTCGTCTGTCACGTCGAACGAGAAGCTGTACTCGGAAGACGGGCCGGTATTGGGAGTAGCCGCAAGGTCGCCTACGGAATTAGCGGCGAGCGTCACAGTAACACTGCCATCGAGGACCTTGTCTGGATAGAGCATTAGTCTGTTACCGTGAAGACCCCACTTGTATGTAACTGCCCCGCTATCGTCGGTTATCGCCAGGTCGCCGGTGGCGAAAGAGGACATGTCAAGCAGCTCGGAGAAGAAGATATAAATGAGCCGCCGTGCCGAGACACCGGTCGCGCTGTCCGCAGGCAGCGTGCCGACGACTTCCGGGCCTGTGGAATCGCCCGCAGCTTCCGTCGAGAACAGAACCATGTCATGTATCAACTCGCCCGGGCCCAGTTCCACAGGTGCCAGTGAAACCCAGTGGTCGTCTTGCGCATATACCTCCAACTCATAGGACCTGCCGGGCTGAAGCTCGATAAACGGAAGGTCGAGGACTATGGTGTCGTCGTCCGTGCTGTACTCCATCTCGACCCCGCCGAACAGTCCTGAGCTGTTCTCCTCGCCGAGGTCCACCCAGCCCTCTGTGGTGCCTATCCAGCCTGATGCAACAAGGCCGCTTAGAGGAGTGCCACTGGTATAGAGGCTGACTGTATACTGCCCGGCGTCGTCCCATATCTTGGCATACAGCTTCCCGTCGGCATCGGTGTTGCCGCCTTTCTCTGCGCCGTTGAACTCCCAGTAATCCACCTGGTCATCGCCGTCTCCCGACTCCTCGACCTCTCTGCTCTCGTCAAGTGCCTTGTCGAAGTCGAGTATCAGCGTATCGCTGTCCGACCAGCTCAGCGCGGGATGGTTTATGTCGCCCTCAAACATGTCGAAATCGGTGAGCCTGTCGCACATGCACAGCCATCCCGAGGCCGCGTGCATATCTTCGTTGAAGTTCACGGTTATGCTTGAGACAGTGTCTGCCTGGACAACCGAATTGGCCGCGGGCACCGTACTTGTAACCTCCGGCTGCGTGCAGTCCCCCGTGTCGAAAGTGTACGCCGAGAACCCGGCAAGCGAGTTACCCGCAAGGTCGGTGGGAAGGGGCGAGATGTCAACTTCGTAGGTTGTCTCATCTTCCAGAAAATCATCAGGCACGAATATGATGACGAAGGCCCCATCGGTGGAGCGCGTGCGCCAGTACAAACTGCCGACAAGCGGCGTGGCCTCTCCCTGCTTTGTCAGGAGAAAGTTGTTTTCAACCGAAGTTGTGTCCATCGTCTCGCTGAAAAGCAGGTTGATGTTTGTGCCTGTTTTCACATCTGTCCAGCCGTTGCCGGGATATGCTTCAGGCATGGTAGGCGCCGTGTTGTCAACATGTATCGTGATTGACTCAACAGCCGAGGTGTTGCCCACGCTGTCCGTTGACTGCGCCTTTATGGTGTAATCGCCATTGAGACCGGTGGAGTCCCAGTCGTAGGTCCAGCTTGTCGTGCCGCTCGCGGTGGTCCAGTCCACAACCGGCGCGCCGACGCCGTCTTCGATACGCACCTGGACCAGCGCGATGGAGCCCCCGTCGGCATCATTAGCCGTACCTGCTATGTTTACCGTGGCGCAAACGTAGCCGCCGTCGGCCGGACTGGTGATTGCGACTGTGGGGTCAGTGTTGTCCACAGTCACATCCACGAAGTCTATTCTCGCCAGAGTGTTGCTGTCAGTAGCCCGCACGTAGATTGTGTGGCTGCCATCGGATACTGACGTGGAGTCCCAGTCGTAGGACCAGGCCGTCCAGTCGCCGCTGTCGTTGTCGGCGGCAGTCCATGAGCCCCCGTCTATGCGCACATCAACCGCAGTCAGAATGGCGGGTGCAACCGGGGTGGCCGCTCCTGCAACGCTGACCGTAATCCCCCCCACACGCGCCCCCTCCGCCGGTGCGGTTATGGATATGTCGGGCGCTTCCAGGTTCCTCACAGTGACTGTAACGGAGTCAACTGTGCTGTAGTTGCCCGCAAGGTCACAAGAGCGCGCCTCGATAGTATGGTCCCCGTCGTTGACGCCGCTTGTCGTGTCCCAGTCGTAGCTCCAGTTGTCCGTACCGGTGACGGCAGTCCAGTCAACGACAGTTGCCCCGCCGCTGACCTCGGTGATTCGAATCTCGACCGTGTCGAGCACACCCGGCGACGTGTCACTCGCCGTGCCCTCGACCGCCACCAAGTCCACGACGTCAGAGCCGGTTGCCGGTAGGGTAATGCTGCACAGCGGCAGCGTCGTGTCGATGATATAGTCCCGCGTGAGCACCGAGCTCGAATTGCCAGCAAGGTCGTACGCTATCGCCATGAGGGTCGTATCAACGAGTATCGATACTGCCCCCGTGTAGGCTGTGCTTGCCGAAGTCGGCGTCGTAACGCCATCGGTGGTGTAGTACACGGATATTTCACCTGCGGTGCTCTTGTCATCACTGGCGGTCAGGGTCACCAGTTGTGTGGCATCGTAGTGCCCGCTCGCCAGGCTGGCACTCAAGGTCGGGTCAACCGTGTCAATTACATAGCCCTCACTGTGAACTGCCGAGACATTGTCCTGGTCATCCACAGCTATCCACTGAAGGAGGGTATCTGTGGATATCAGGATACCGGCCGTGTACAGCGTGCTCGCCGTGGTGGGTGTAGTGACACCGTCAGTCGTGTAGTGCATCTGCGGGGCCGGGTCGCGGGTGTCTGTCGCGCTCAGCGTCACTGTCACAGCCGCCGCATAGTGCCCGCCCACCGGGCTTGCGGAGGTTGTAGGGGGTGTTTCGTCGGGAATAATCACAACCTTGTCTTTGACATCCCTGCACCCGCCGGACAAGACCACCAGAACAGCCAGAACCGAAAGAACGGCAATCCACCCAAACCACCTGCTCACCTTGACCTCCCCGGCCTAATGGCCGAAACCTACGGAACTTCCACAGCACGAGAAAGGGTAACGATATGAAGGACTAACCAACCCGGTTGCATAGTCGAGCATCTCCCAGTTTTGCCCTCCCCAGGACAGAGAAAGCAATTTTGCCCATTTGGCAGCACTTGTCAAGCGAAATCTTGCCGCCAAAATAAGGCGCAGTATCGCGGTGGAAACTCCAGTTTTTTTGAGAAATTTTCGCAACGCACGCCAAATTGCGCAATAAACGATATTCCCGGTGTGTATATAAGCATGGAGAGTTTTGTATTCAGACCCGGATTCGCAACCGGGTACTGTCAGGGTTTGTGTGTACAGGCATTGTCAGGACACGGGTAGTTGTAATGGGTTGTAAAGAGAACAGGCTGAAGATTTCATTCCTCCTTGACAACGAACTTCCAGAGGAAGAAGCGAACGCTCTGCGCCGGCATATCGAGGACTGCCGGCAGTGCGCGCGCTACTTCGAGCATCTGCAGGCTGCGCGCAAGGCGCTCAAGCTCGCCCCAAGAGTTGCGGTGTCAGGCTCATTCCACAAGCGACTTGAGTCAAGGCTTCGCCGACACGGCTCCGGTGCGTACTCGCCGCCTATCATGGTGCGAATGTGGTTCAGGAGGGCCGTCGCAGCCGCGATAGCGGCAGGCATACTGATTGCCGTAGTGCTTATTCTCTCAAACACAGGCGTGAGGAACGGTGATACCTCAACTTCACCCGAGCCGGACGGGAGAATAGCTGACGAAGACGTGGAGGTCCCCGGCACCTGGATGCCGCCCGACGAGTTCACACGGCAGGATAAGCAGAAGGAACCCGAGACACCTGCGCCTGCACCCGAGCTGCCCAAGCGTGAGGAGTTTGTGAAAGACCCGCAGCGGCAGATACCGAAGGAAACACCTCGCGTCCCGGAGCCTGAACAGAAGGCCCCTGAGCAGCATGCCAAGGATCCTGAGGTGCCTGTTGAGGACAAGCCCAAGCTTCCCGATGTCCCCTCGGAGCGCCCGAGGTTCACGGAGCAAAGGAAGCCTGAAGAGAAGCCCATTCGGGAACAGCAGGAAGAGAAGAAGCTTGTAGCAAAAGATTTCCAGCGCAAGTTCTACGGCGAAGGAAAGCGCGGAAACAACGAAGAGCAGGTAGCGATGTTAAAGCAGCTCGCGCAGGCATCTCCAACTGCCGATACATACAAGTTCTTCAAGCGCATACTGAGCGAGCCATCGAAGAGGGTGAAACCCTCGGTGCGCCGCGAAGCACTGTTTGTACTGGCCGAAGTAGGTACCAAACAGGCTGCCGAAATCATGCTTTACACATATTCCGAGGTTGACTGGCACGTAAGCGACGCAGTGCCGGAAGCACTGTCGCGGATAAAGCAAAGGGAAACTCTTGAGTGGCTTGCAGGCAAGGTGCTGGTGTCTGCCAAGGATGCAGGCGTGCGCAGGATGGTTGCCGAGGTGCTGGCCCGGCTCGATGACCCGGTGTCGCACAAACTGTTCGCCGCGGCGCTCCCGAAGGAGCCGAAACCCCTGGTCCGCGTCGCGATTTGTGAAGCGCTGGGCGCATCGGGCGATATGGATGCCGAGGATGCGCTGATACGGGCGCTGGATGACAACTCATGGCTGGTCAGGGATGCCGCGCTGCGCGCGCTGAGCAGGGTGGGCACCATGAGGTGCGTAAGCCAGGCTATCCGCTCGCTCAATGACAGCAAGGTGTTTGTGAGGGAGTCGGCCGCCCTCACACTGGCGCAGAACCCGGACGTTCGGTCCGTGGTGCCTCTTGTACGGCTGCTCATGCACCGCGACGCCAGGCTTCGCGGGGCGGTCTTGACCGCCCTGTGGCGCATAACCGGCAAGCGCTTCACGAAGCAGTCCCAGTGGCAGGAGTGGCTTAAAGGTTCGGGTCCGTACCCGGAGACGAACTGCGACCCCACGGCAGCTCCGCCTGCCCCGGCTTCGTTCCTGGATATAGGGCTCTGGAGCAAGTCGGTAATCTACCTTGTTGATGCATCGCCGAGTATGCGGCAGGCCGACAAGATCAAGGCGGCCAAGGAGCTCATCGGGCAGTCGATACGCCAACTCCCGAAAGAGACGCGCTTCAACGTGATGTTCTTCGGCTCAAGCATACGCGCGTTCTCACAAACGACCTTCCCGCGGGCCGACAGGCACAACAAGGCGAAGGCCCTTGGATGGCTGGACAAGGTGCGTCTGCCCGAGAGAGGCAAGACGAACTTCTATAATGCGCTCTCGAGAGTCCTGAGGAGCCGGACGGACGACGTTATTGTCATAAGCGACGGCGTGCCGACCGAGGGCCGTTATGTCTACCCATCCAAGCTGGTGCGCCAGATTGCCGACGAGAACCTCCAGCAGAAGACCCGCATACACACTGTAGGTTTCTACACGCTGCTGCCCAGGAATGAAGGGCCAAACCCGACACCGGTGGGCCCAAGCGTTGATTTTCTGCGGGACCTCGCCGCAAGAAACCACGGCGAGTTCAGGTATCGCTGGTTTAATGTCAACACCAGAGGCAAGTAGACAGCTACAATGACCAATACAGGGAGAGCTGTGGCACTCCCTTTTCGACTTTGCGGGGATTCGGGAAAATCCAAAACAGGAGGAGTGTTGCATGTCCTTCTTGAAACCTGCAGTTCGGACGCTGATTCTGTTTGTGCTTTTCGCCATAATGCTGCCCCTGTGCTTCGGCCAGAGTGAAACGGTCAAGCAGTTCAAGAGGGACTGGGCCGATGCCAAGGGCTTTCCCCTGAATCAGAAGGAAGCGATAAGCAAGATCTCCCGCGAGATGACTGTCGAGGCTGTCAAGGCGATTCTCGAAGTCGCCTTCGAGGAGAAGGTCTCTTACGTCGCGACACAGGCCGCGTTCGACGCACTCAAGCGCATGCAGACACAGGAGATCGTGCACTGGATGTCCGAGGAGGTATACAAGCACAAGGACTGGCGAATGCGCGCGGTTATGGCAAAGGTCCTCGGATACTATGCTGACCCGTTCGCGGTTGACGGCCTGCTCAAGATACTCAAGGACAAGAGGTGGGAAGTCCGCCTCGCGGCCGCAAAGGCGCTCGGAGAGATGCCCTCGAGCCGCAAGATTGTCGAGCCGCTCATTGAGCAGATACAGAAAGAGCAGGGACGGCTCGTCTACGAGATGAGCGAGGTACTCGAAGAGCTCACCGGCGCTACCGGCCTTGAAGAGGCGCAGGACTGGAAGAACTGGTGGAAGAAGAAGAAAGACTCGTGGGCGCCTCCCTCAGGCGGTGAGCGCTGGGGCAGCCCCGAGACTGCAAAGCCAACCGTCGATGAGCCAAAGACTGTTGCTGTAAACCCCATATACGGGCGAATAAAGAGCAAGAAGGTGATTTTTGTCGTAGACACCTCAGGCTCGATGGAGACCGAAGGCGAATGGGGCGAAGCCAAGAAGAAGATGAGCAGGCTCGACATTGTCAAGGAGGAGCTCTCCAAGGTGCTCGACACTCAGATAACTGAGAAGCACAGGTTCAACATAATTACTTTCGACAGGGGTGTGAAGTCCTGGAAAAGCAAGCCTGTCAAGGGCACCACCGGCGCCAAGAACAGTGCCAAGAGCTTCATAAAGAAGCTCAAGCCCGGAGGCGTGACCTACACCTACGGCGCGCTCAAGGAAGCGTTCAACAACAAGGACATAGATACTATCTACTTCCTCTCGGACGGCGAGCCCACTTACCCGGAGAGAGGCGACGAGGTCAAGCGAGACTGGATTCTCGGCAAGATCAAGGCCATGAACCTGGCCAAGAGCAGGAAGGTACACACTATAGCGTTCATGGTCGGCAGGGGCGAGGACTTCGGCTTCGAAGAAGACAAGGCCAAGTGCGCTCAGTTCATGGAGGCACTCGCCAGAGCTACCGGCGGTAACTTCAAGAAAATGGACTGACGAACCATATCGCTCCCAGTGAGGTTGCAGGACTACAGCAATCGACTGAGACCTACTCAAGATCTACTTTGCGGCCGAAAGCTGTGCCTTTGCGGTCGTCGCCTGGGCCACGCGCGGCGAATGCGCGCCGCAGGAGTCTGTCATCTCAACTTCGACTGAGTCGGCTGGATAGAATCCCATCTGCTGCAGCACCCCGAGCTTCGGTAATACATTCCCTTCGAGGTCATAGTGGAAAAAGCCCGGGAAGATGTCCGGATGCTGTTCGATGAAATCGAAAATCGGAGCGTGTTTCTCATCAATCTCCACGCGGGCTGTCTTGCATATCTCGTGTCCTGTCAGCATGTATTCCGGGAAAAGCTCTCGACAGAACTCGAGATTGGCACCACCTCCGCCGTATTCCATGTAGATGTCGGTCTGCGGCAGAAAACTCAGCAGGCTCGGGAGAATCCGCGCACCCATCATGCGAAAAGAAATCATCTGGAACACGCTCTTGTTGAAGTCGTTCATTGTCTCGAACGGAAAGCCCCAGACATAGAAGGCATCTACGCGATCAAAAATCTTCACAGCTTCAGAGATGGTCTCAACCGCCTCCTCGGACTTGAACCCTTTCCTTGTTTTTTCAAGTACCGTATCGGAGGCAGACTCAATCCCGAAGCGAAGCTCGACGCACCCGGTGTCCGCCATACGCTGCATCATGTGCGTATTGACCAGGTTGACGCGCCCGAAAGCCTTCCAGTCAACATTCAGCTTCGAGCGCTCAAGCGCGTCGGAGAACGTAATCATCCGCTCCGGCGAGGAGAGGAAGAACTCATCCTGGAACAGGAAAAGGTCCACGCCTGCCCGCCTGTTGAGTTCAACCATCTCGGCGATGATGTTCGCGTTCGACCGGTGGTAAGCAGTCCGGCCCCATATCGGCGCCACCGAGCAGAAGGTACACAGATACGGGCAGCCACGCGAGGACATGACACCGTAGCCATCGTACTTCTTCAAGTCAATGCGGTGCCAGGCGGGGAACGGGATGGTGTCGAGGTCGGTGATTCGGTCAGCATGAGCGTTCTGTGCAATTGTGCCATCTTCGGCTCGCCAGAACATGTTGGGCACCTTCGAGAACCCCTCGCCGCGGCGATGCGCCTCCACCATCGGCACAATCATCCGCTCGCCCTCGCCGGCGGCAATGGCATCAATCCACGGGAACTGCGAGAGTATTTTTTCTTCCACAGCCTTCGCACCGACCCCGCCCAGCACGACAGTCTTCTCCGGATTGCGCTCCTTGAAGACTTTCAGCGCCGCGAGCGTGAATGGCAGCAGATTCGCCATCACCGACACGCCCACAAGGTCCGCACTGTCGGTGAGAAAATCGCAGATACTCTCTGCGCAGAACGCATCGTCGTAAGTGTTGAGCTGGTAGTCGCGGAAATCGACATCAATGCCGGCATCCTCGAGAATGCGCACGAGGTAGAGCGTTCCAAGCGGGACGTGCAGCTCCTTCTCGACCGAGCCGATGTAGCGCACATACAGCATGTTCATATTAACAAGCGTAATATCAGCCATGGCGATCTCCTCGCGTCAAACACGCCGCAGGTAACACGGCTATCTCCCCACGCTTGCGCGTGGGGCTTCCACCATCTATTTCTTCTTCGGCGGCCTGTCCGCTCTGTGTCCTCTGCTTGCGGGTTCGCTGGGCTGGGGCGCCGACTCAGGCTCGATGCCCGCAGCCTTGTCGGACTTTTCCTTTATCTTCTTCATCCTCTTGGCAAGGCTCTCGTCATCCTTGGGGAATACAGTGATTCTGTGCACCCTCTTCCCCATGGCGTCGAAGAAAATAATGCACGGCGTCTTGATTCTGTACTTGGAGATGAGCTTCTTGTCCAAATCCTCTGTGTCGCACTTATAGCGGCCGAAATCTCCCGCCACCTTCGGGAACTCGGCGGCAGCCGCTAAAGCCTTCTCGAACTTGATGCACGCCTTGACCTTGCTCTTCGAATCATCCTCACCCGGCACGTAGAAGTAAATCAGGAACGGCTTTTTCTTCTTCTCGCCGGCCGTAGCGGGGAAGTTCTCAAACACTGTCGCCTTCTTCGCCGCCTCTTCGTCTTCTGGAATACTGCCGGTCGCCGCTGTCCAGGATGGAATCTTGCGCTTTGATTTCGGCCGGTCAGCCAGCGCGCCACCCGGTGCGGGCGGGCGGTCGGGGCGGATGCCTTTACTGCTTTGGAGCAGTGCCCCCTGTGCGGCTGTGCTGAGGATGCCCCCGCCGACAAGCGCCAGCAGCGCTGCCGAAGCACTCTTTTTCAGAAACTCCCGGCGGCTCGAGCTTACCGGCAGCCTTGTCTTGAAACTGCTTACCATCTGCGCGAGCGCAGGCCTTTCAATGGAAGATAGAATCATCTTCTCCGTCGCCGTGAGCAACACGCCACTTGCCGCCATGGCGCTTTCGCGGTCCGCGTAGAGGCTTGAGGCAAACCTGTCATCCACCGCCGCCATTGCGAGAACCTCTTCGATACCTACGGGTATCTCCTGCAGAGGTCGCTCGTTTCCCGGCGGTTGCCCGCCGACGATAGTAGTTTTCACCACCTGCTTCTTCACTACCTTCTCCTTTCCGGAAAGAGGAAGTATGGACTTCTTCGTAGTATCGGAGTGCTCTTCCATGCACGCATCTTTCTTGATTCAGCACCGCCTAACCGGCGGTTTCATTTTTAGACACTGACAAGGGTATGAAGGTTCTGTAGAAAGAAATTCTTTTTCTTGGCCGGACTTTCTGGTCATTCTCAGTCTTGCTGCTGATTTGCGCTCTTCGTATCGTCTGGCGTGTAATGCAGGTCCAGCGCTTTCTATTCGCGGTCCTTCTTGGCCGGTGCTGCCGGCTTCTTCCTCAAGCTGGGGAGTTGGGCGGCGGGTTTACTGCTCCTTACGATTCTTATCAGCACTGTGATGACTTCTCCGGAAGCTGCCTTGGATGCGTCAGGTTCCTCACCCCCTGTCTTTGCCTGAGCGGGGCTCGCTGCGGCGTTGCCCTCCTGCGGCTCTTCCTCGGTCTCTTCCGGGGCCTCTCCCGGTTCCCCCGAGTGTTCTTTCTGCTTCCCGGTCTTGTCCAACGATTTCGAGCGCTCCTCCTCAGGAGGGGCAGGCGGAGATACCGGCTGCTTCCGATTTGCCTCACGCTCCTCCGGCTGTTTCTTGGCCGCGCCCGCCCGGCCGACCCCCCTGGGCTCTGCGCCCTTCGCTGTCTTGCTTCTTCTGCGCCTGAACTTCTCCGAGTCCTTTGACGCTGCCGGCCCGCGGAATGCGGACAGCTTCTCGACAAGCTCCCGGTACGCCCTGCCCTCAACCTGGACCACAAGCACCTCGGCGTCGGCACCGTCTTCCTTGGCGTTGGCTTTCTTCTCTGAAACGGTCTGACCATCGGCGGACCTCTTGCAGTCGTAAGCTGCAAGGAGCTTCTTCAGGGCCTCGGCAGTCTCGGCAACGTCGCGGGTTTCGAGTACATATTCTTCGACACGCCCGCGTGTTGCCTCGCCCTGAGGTCGAGTCTGGTCAAGCGCCTCCTGGACCCGGGTTACCCCCTCCTGCGCCTGCGCATGGCCGCCCTTCCCTTTGCGAGGAGTGGGTTCCCTGCCCCCTCCGGCGAGATTGTCCCGAAGAAGGGACTGTTCCTTTTCGTCCCTGTCCTCGAGCTTCTTGGCGAGAGCCTGGGGTTGACGCTTGATTTGGGCATCCTCCTCACCAACTGGCTTGACTGGTTCCTGCCTGAGCAGCTCATTGGCGCCTGCATCCTCGGCATCAGCCGGAGATTCGGACTTGCCCGGTCCTGCCGGTGCCTTGCCGACACTGTAAGTGCCATATTCCTTCTTATCCCTGTCGACACCTTCCCGGCGGGCGGGTGTATCCGGTGACGGCTCCTTCTCTTCAATCTTGTCAGACCATGTTTTCCTTGCGTATCGGCCGGGTGCGGGCCTGGACACTCCGCTCAACTTCTCGGATGGAGTCTGCGCGGACCTGGGCTCCCGCCCGGTTGCAGTCATTTCGGCAGGCGGCGTCTCCCGGGGACTCAGCATGAATACCGCAACCACCGCAACAAGAACAAGCGCGGCAGCAGTAAGGAGCGCCACCGCACCAGGGAAGCGCCGTGCAGGAGCGCGCCTGCCGGTCGCACTCATTACGCGCTGTCTCAGGACAGCCGGCGCCTGGGCGCGCGGCAGCGAGCGCACAAGCGCCACAGTCGAGCGAAGCGACTCGAGCTCGGCGCTGC
>DAOVDS010000029.1 GCA_030669415.1 bacterium | reverse complement strand
GTCGTTGCCTGACGCGGCAAGAGCCTTGACGTTCTTGTCATTTGCAGGCCCCTGCGCCGCAAGCTCATCCAGCACCATCCCGGACAGCAGGACAATCAGCCCCGCAAACGCAATAACAACACTGTGCCTTCTCACCATTTTCTCCCTCCCTCAAGAGATGCATCGCTGTTTGAATATTTACACGCCAGACGTCTAAGCAGGTTCCAGCAATAATATGAATTTCTTTCCGCCGCGGGGACAACTGCCTGACACTTGTTTTCGCCGCATGTCCTGAGCTATAATTCAGCCGGCACCTTACCTTGGACACGCCCACTGTCCCGATAAAAGGACAACTTTGTGCATTATGTAATGATTGTGTAAAAGATGCGGAACTTAGTGGCCAGCCACCAGGGTTCATCCTATTGTTCCAGTGAGCGGTTCTGCGAAGGTCTTCTTAGGTTCTATTATTGCGATAAGGAGGGATACAAGATGAAACAATCGCGGCGTGATTGGGCGGGATGTATTCTGTTCTTTGGGCTAATTTTCGGTGCGCTGGTCCTCTGCGGTTGCCCTTCAGAATTGCACTGTCCTTGGGAAGAAGGAGATCCAAGTTATGCAGAAGGGGACTTTGATAAGGATGGAGTAGTGGATCACTTGGTCTACCGAAAAGCTGATGACCTCGGAAACGAGTTTCAAATCTGGACTACCGGCAATACTTTCAGGGCGCGATACGCGCCAGCCATCCAGCCTATGGGAGCCAGGAGCCCTTCTCCACACGCTCTCTGGTTCGCTGCGTGCAAGTTTCCGGGGGGATGGAGCGAGCCCCAGATAATGGGCGAAGATAAGGACGGGAATGACAGAGAGGACGAGTTTGGGCCAATTATCTGGGGCAATCTGGACCGTGAGACACGGGTCACCGACGGCTACTATTTCTATCCAACATCAGGGGCACTCAGGATTGTGCGATACAGAAGCTGGGATGATTTTGAGAAACTTGAGAATGGAGAAGAGATATACAGTGGTTTCGCTTTCGTAGACCTGAATGACCTGAATCGCATCGACCCGCCTCAAGAGCAGGAAAAGCTGCCTGGGGAACAGCAGTGCATTCGCCGGTCCGTTGTACGTTGGCCTATTGATATGATCAAGCTGAGCGGCCCGCCCACGTGGCAATATTTGGTCTTCGTTTCCAAGCGTAAAAGGTTCAAGGCTGGTGATACCATAGGGATCAGTGGTGAAGGTATCGAGTCAGCATCTGTATCTGGGTGCGCGCGGAAAGAGAAATTCGGTGGGTGGTGTGTGAAAGAGGTTAACTGGAACCACGCGCTGTTCGAGGCAACTTGTGATGCCGAAGTTAATCAGCCCTTTGGCTGTTTTTCTGTAACGGCACCACAAGCAATAGAGGAAAAGGTGCGCTGGTTGTGGGTCGGGCGGGCGCGCGGGGGCTGGGGCGATGAAGTGCTCGGCCCTGCCTCTGTTGATCAATAATCTCGATCCCTTCCTTTCTCGTCTGGAGGATAGAGCGTGGAAATGTCACGCCTTCTGTCCAGGACTTTGCTTCTCCTACTATTGGCTGGTGTGTGCGTGAGTTGTCTATGCCAGAAGGGCAGACGCAAATCAGTTGTGCATAAACCGCTTGAACTCGTCAAAGTAAGTGGCAGACCCCACTGGCGCTATCAAGTCTCTGCCGGGAGATTCCCGAAGTCGTTCACGGCAGGTGATACTCTGGGCATCGGAGGAGAAGGGATTGAGTCTGCATCTGTAACGGGACGCGCAAAAGAGGAAGCCTTTGGTGGGTGGCGTGTGAAAGAGGTTAACTGGAACCATGTGCTATTCGAGGCAACCTGTGACGCGAGAGTTGAGGGAACTTTTGGATACTTTTGCGTGAGCGCGCCACAGGCGAAGGAAGGTGAGGTGCGCTGGTTGTGGGTCGGGCGGGCGCGCGGCGGCTGGGGCGATAAAGTCCCCGGTCCTGCTTCCGTCCAGTAAAGGAATTCTCCCAGCGGCTTCAAACTGGGCAATGGAGAATATGCGACGGTTCTTGGTAATAATCCGTGTGCTGACGGTAGTTGCGACTGGGGTCCTTCTTTTCTGTTCCTGTGCGTCGCCAAGGTCACTCTTCTATCCCGCTCTTGATTTTATCAAGGTGGAAGGGGGACCTACCTGGCGGTATCGCGCGTACTCATACTGGCGATTTCCCAAAGACTTCAAGGCAGGGGATACCTTGATTGTTACTGGCGAAGGTATCGATTCAGCATCAGTGGAGGGAGAGGCACGCGAGGATGAGTTAGGTGCCTGGCGCGTCAAGGAGGTTGACGGGAAATATGCGCTATTTGAGGCAACCTGTGACGCGACTATCAGCGGCACTTTCGGATACTTTTGCGTGAGCGCGCCACAGGCCAAGGAAGGTGAGGTGCGCTGGCGGTGGTATGGCCAAGCGCACGGGGGGCTGCGGCGATACAGTCCTTGGGCCTGCTTCTGCTGAGTAATGCAAACCTCTCCGTTGATACTCCCCCTGTCAGCATTAAGTCCGTATGTATTGCTCTTGCGCCATGAACTCTTTTCCCGCCTCCGTATGGAACGCGAGGATTACACCTGTCTTCTTACAGGGTCTTGCCTTGCGAAAAAAAGCCGGGATGAGCAGGGGATGAGTAGAATATTGCCGCTGGTTGGGTGTATAGTATAGGGTAGGAATAATCGTGGTTCGTTTCGAGACTCCTGCTTGCAGAGGACTGCATGAAGGCTGGGGCTTTTATCGTCTTTGCACTTATGACTCTGCTTCTGTGCCACGGGGCAGGCGCGGGGCTGGATGATGATGCGTTCAAGGAGCTGACCAGGCAGGCCAAAAAGTCGCTCAAGCGCGACCCGCACGCCGCGGTGCACGCCGTGAAGAAGCTCAGCGAAGACAACTCCGAGCGCGCGGCCAAGTTCGTGTTCCAACTGGCCACCGCCAGCAAGACGCCCCCCATGGTGTACCGGGAGTGCCTCAAGACGCTCGGCTCCATGACCTCGCAGCCCGCGGCCAACTACGTGGCCGACCAGGCGCTCACCAGGAAGGTCTCGTCCAAGATAGTAGCTGCGCATGCAATGGCCACGCTGCCGGGTGAAGTCACACTTACGGCGCTTGTGGAGCTCACGAAAGACAAGAGCGATGCCGTCGTCAGGCTCGCGGCCAACGCGCTCGCCAGGAGGGGCGAGGCGAAGGCGGTGGAGCCTTTGATAGCCCTTCTGGAGAAAACCCAGGAGAAGCACGGGCTGGCCTGGCGCTCAGCATTGGATGCGCTGCGCAAGCTCACCGGGAGCGGCGAGGAAGGCCCCTGGGCCGCGGCCGACTGGCGCGACTACTGGGCGGCGAAGAAGCGCAACGAGCAGTGGAAGGCGGCCGACAAGAAGCCGGGACTTGGCGGGCCGCACACCGAGCTGCCGGAGTTCTTCGGCGCGAAGGTCGTATCGAGAAACGTGATTTTCGTCATGGACCTCTCCCACAGCATGACCGAGTCGGACGCCGGCGGCCAGAGGCTTGCGAGAATGAAGCAGGAGCTATCCCGCACCATCGAGAAACTGGACAAAGACACCAACTTCAACATCCTCGGGTTTAACTCGAAGCTTTTCTCATGGAGTTCCAGGCTTGCCCCGGCCAGCGAGAAGAACAAGTCCAAGGCTGTTAACTTCGTGAAGAAGATGAAGGCAGCGGGCTTTACCAACACCGACGATGCTCTCAAGACGGCGTTCTCGGACAAGAATGTTGACACCGTGTTCCTGCTCTCTGATGGTGTGCCGCTACGCAAGGAGCACGGGAAGACGATGTCCGATGCGTTTATACAGGGGATACTCGACTGGGTCTCCCTGGCGAACCGCTTCCGCCGGGTGGTTGTTCACACCTTCGGCTTCGAGGCGATTGGCAACGAGCCTGGCGGCGACAGGTGTGTCAAATTTCTCAAGGAACTTGCAGAGCAAAACGATGGCGAGTTTCACAATATAAGGTGATTTCAGGTTCTTGTAAGAACTGTAGAGCAGGAGTAAGTAGGGCAGCCGAGAGCAGTTACTGTTCAACTGCTCTGCTGGTCAACTGCTCTCGTCGGAAGGAGGATGTTATGCGAAGACCGGTTGTCGTGCTACTGTGTGCGGCGATAGTGCTCGGCCTTGCCACGGGGGCGCTGGGGGACCTGAGCGACGAGCAGTTCAATGCGCTCAAGAAGCGAATCAATGCCGGGATTGTGAAGAGCCCGAGCAGTGTCAAGAGCGACATACTCGACATGGCGAAGGACAACTCCGCGCGGGCAGCCAAGTTCTTCATCAATATCAACCGCAAGGCGCTCGACAACATGGATACCGTGGCGGTCATCCAGCAGGCGCTTTCTTCCATGGGCTCCGACGATGCGCGCTCGGCGATTATCACCAACACGCCCAAGGCCCCGGATTACAGGATGAGAATAATCCTGCTGGAGGTCTGCCAGAGGTTCGCCGGAAGCGATGTCGTCACGGCGATGACAGCGTGCCTGAGCGACCGCCAGGAGAAGGTCGCAATAACGGCCGCGCGTGCCCTGGGCGAGAAAGGCTCGCTCGGTGCCATAGAGGCGCTCATAAAGCAGATGGAGAAACTGTCCAAGAAAAAGCAGACAGGCACCAGGTTCTACAGTGATATTCGCATCGCCCTCGAGAAGATAACCGGGCAGAGAGACCTGATAGAGGCGCAGGACTGGCGCAACTGGTTCAACGCCAACAAGGACAAGATAGTACCCGGCACCCCGGGTGCCGACGGGCGCGTAGGCACGGCCAAGCCGATGGTCGGCGAGGCCAAGACAGTCTCCTTCTTCGGCATCCAGATTGACTCGCGCAGGATTATATTCGTAATTGACGTGTCCGGGTCCATGAAAATAGCCGACCCGCCGCCGGAGAACTGGGTGCCTGACAAGGACCTGGGCAAAGGCAAGGGCACCACGGTAAAGGAGGATGACCCGACGCTCAAGAAGAAGAAGGAGAAAGAGCGCAAGCGCATGAAGGACGACAAGATATGGAAGAAGGAGCGGCAGCGAATCGTGCGCACCAAGAAGGAGCTTATCCGAGTCCTGAAAGCCCTTCAGGGCACGGTGAAGTTCAACATAATCTCTTTCTCGGACGAGATAAGGTCGTTTGCCAAGGGCCTTCAGAAAGCCACCTCTTCCACCCGGTCCAAGGCAATCAAGTGGGTGGAGAAGCTGTCCGCGGATGGCCTTACATTCACCGATGACGCGCTCAGGGAGGCTTTCAAAGACGGGCGTGCGTACCCCGACCGCAAGAGAGGCGGCGACTCAAAGAACGGGAAAGGCCCGAAAACTTCTTCCGGCTCTCCCAGCAGGTCTTCTTCAAAGGGAGGGGAGGCGGATACGATTATCCTTCTTTCCGACGGCGCACCGACCCACATGGGAGGCGAAGGGCGCGCGGAGTGGGGCGGCCACCAGGATTCCCAGGCCATAATTGACGCGATTTTCGCCTGGCTGGCGAAGGAGAACAAGTTCCGCAAGATAGTCATTCACACGCTTGGCTTTTCGGGAGCCAACTTCGAGTTCATGCAGAAGCTTGCAAAGGAGACGGGTGGAACGTTCAGAGAGATACCGTAGCTGATATTCGCACATAGCAGGGGCCCGGTGAAATATACCGGGCCCTTTTTGTTTCTTCGGTTAGAAATATATGCCGACAACAAGGTTGAATAACTGGTCGAGGTTGCGGTCCGAATCCATAAGCTTCTTGTAGATTAGCTCAACGTACGTGTTACGGCCGGAATCCCATCCCAGCTTGAGCTGGAAGACCCCGCTCTCGTTGAATGCTCTATCCGCGCCCGGGTAACCCAGCGTCCGCGCGGCGTCAAGGTAGTTCACCCTTGCAGTCTCCTTGGAGTATCCTATTCCGACACCCCAGTACAGCGGCGATTCTATGCCCTGGCGCGCGCCGAAGCTGCCGATGAACGAAACCACGATGTCGTAGTACTCCTGGTAGAAAGCCTCCATCACGCCCGGTGTCTCGTCCAGCTCCATCCTGTCAATGCTCGAGTCGAACGAAAGTTCTATCATGTGCAGGCCTTCCGGGGGCAGCAGAACTCTTACAGAAAGGCCGATGCTGGGCACATTCGTAGGCTTTTCATCCTCGGCACTCGCCACCCACAGCCAGCCAACCCGCAAAGACCACTGGGCCGGCATCTCCGGGTTGTAGCGCGGGTTGTGCTGCCCGACCACGCGCCTGCTCTGCGTGCGCTCGACATACTCGCGGTCATCAGGCGGCTGGCTCTCACCGACCACTCTGCGCGTGTGCGTCTCTTCAATCACCTCACCCTGGATATAGAGGTCATCGAGGACCGACTCCTCCATATCCCGTACCGGGGAGAAGAAAGCCCCGCTCTCAAGAGAGAGGTCCTGCGCCCTCGCCTCGGTCGCAAGAGCCCCGAGCACAAGCGCTGTCCCGACAAGTAACGCCAAAAGCCTCTTACCCAACTCTCTGCCCTCCACAAGCATCAACCGTTTTTTCTCAGCGCAACCATCCCTTCTCAATCCATCACTACGCAACAGCGGCTCTGGTATTCAAATAACCTGCCTATTCGTCCGCATTCCTCTTTTCGTCCGAATTCGAGACCATGTCTCTGAGGTCAATAAGAAGCGCTATTACCTCATCTGAATCCGGCTTCGGGTTGGTTATCTTGCCGACCTTCTTGCCGAGGCAGTCGAATATCAGTATATACGGAGCGTACTTGAGCTTGTACTTCTTCGCAAGGTCTCTGGGAAACCCCATGAGTCTGACCTTGACGCAGATGAACTCGTCGGCAATCCCGACAAAGCTGTTGTCCTTGAACAGGCCGCTCTCCATCTCCTCGCACAGCTTCACCTGCTG
Source organism: bacterium (assembly GCA_030669415.1). Lineage (GTDB taxonomy): Bacteria > Planctomycetota > SKW154 > SKW154 > DAOVDS01 > DAOVDS01. Next base: position 15,175 of record DAOVDS010000029.1, on the reverse strand, counting down.
GTTCTCTTTCTTCTTCGGCTTCCTGCTGTGGGTCTTTACGTATGCAAGCCCGTCTGAAAAGCTGCCTGCGACTCCAAACTGCGCATGGATGGCTTTGGCGCCCCTCTTGTCAACATAGCGCCACCTGCCGTCAACCTTCACAGGAGCCAGCCCGTCGGAGAACCTTTTCGCGCCTTCAAGCGTCGGCTTAATCACCATCTTTCCCGCCTTGTCGGTGAAGCCCCATCTGCCCTTCACCTTTACAACCGCCAGACCGTCGGAGAAGCTCTCTGCATCATCAAACTGCGCAGTTATCACCAGCTTGCCCGCTTTATCAACAAAGCCCCACTTGCGGCCCTCCCTTACGGGAGCAAGCCCCTCGGAGAACCTTTCCGCCTCATCAAACTTCGGCTCAATCACCGTCTTTCCGGTCTTGTCAATAAAGCCCCACTTGCCGCCTACCTTCACAGGCGCCAGCCCGTCCCCGAAGCTGCCTGCATCATTGAATTGCACCTCGATTACCACCTTGCCTGTCTTGTCAATGAAACGCCACTTGCCCTTGGCCTTCACAGGTGCCAGCCCGTCGGAAAAGCTGCCTGCATCTTCGTACTGCGCCTCGACTACCGCCTTGCCCGCTTTGTCAACAAAACCCCACTTGTTGCCAGCCCTCACAGCCGCCAGTCCGTCGCAGAAACTCTTAGCGTCAGAGTACTTCGCCTCAATCTCCAACTTGCCGGTCTTGTTGTCAGCAAAGCCCCACTTGCCGCCGGACTTTGCAGGCATCATCCCTTCGGCCAGGCTCTTTGCATCATCGAGCTTCGTCTCGACTGTTATCTTACCATCCTTATCCATAAAGCCTTCCACCGGCCTGGGCCAGAAGAAGTAAATCATTATGGGTTCTTTCTTCTTCTTCCCTGAGAGGACATCGAAGTCCTGGAATATTGTGGAGTCTTTCCTCGACTTCTTGTCGAGTTCTATTTCTTTGCCATCCAGCCACTCGATTTTTCCGGTGCCCTCCTGGCCGACTGTCGGCGCCACCACTGACAAGAGAAGCGCAGCCGCCAGCCCCAGGCAAGTCAGCTTCATGACTCTACGCACAGTACCACCCCTTTTAATCAACTCCCGTCGTACAGGGTTTATACCCAATATGCCCCGCCAAAGCAAGCCGAGTTCCACCTTTTTTGCACGCTTCCCCCCGCTCTCTCCATGAGATTAGACGACGCGACGGGCCGAATAATGCGAATCAAGCGTACATATCCAGTGTCTGGGCAGACGGGGCTCCGGGGCAAGCATCTACTCGAAGGGCATATAGGTGCCATCGTCGGAGAGAGTGTAGATACCCTCGATGCGGCACTTCTTGTGCTCCAGGAGCTCTTTGACCTGTTTGATGTTCTCAGCGAGGAATGATATGGCTATGCCACAGTCGGAGCTAATTTTGCGCGGGACGGGTATTGTCTCAACCTCGAGGCCGCTTTTCTTCAAGACTTTCTCAGCCTTGAGGACGAAGTGAATCGAGCTGAAAATTCCAATGCAGCGTTCCGTCATGGTCTTCCCCGTTGTATCTCAAACGGAAGGCCCGCGCCGCAGGCGGCGCGGCCCGCTATTTCCTGGCAGCGATTTTCGCTACAGCGTCAATCAGCGCGTCAATGTCGTCCGTTGTGCTGAGGTACCCGGCTGCGGCTCTGACAGTCCCTCTCGGGAAGGTGCCGAGAGTCGTGTGCGCGACCGGCGCGCAGTGCAGGCCGACACGCACCGCGATGTCGAACTCCTTGTCAAGAACGTCACCTGCGTCAGACGGCTCGACCCCCTCGATATTGAACGCAACTGTGGCAGTCATTTTCGCGGGGTCGCGCGGGCCAAAGATTCCCACCCGCTGGACAGCACCAAGGCCACCAAGCATCCTTGCGGTCAGGTTTATCTCATGGCTGCGTATTTTTTCCACAGTCTCGCCCAGGATGAACCGTACACCCGCCCCGAGGCCGGCGATTCCGACAGCGTTGAGAGTGCCGCACTCGAGCCTGTCGGGCATGAAGTCAGGCTGCCGGGTCTTTTCCGACACGCTGCCTGTGCCGCCTCGCAGGACTGGCTCCACCTCGATGCCTTCTTTGACGTAGAGGACTCCTGTGCCGTGCGGGCCAAGAAGCCCTTTGTGCCCGGAGCAGGCCAGGATGTCGGCGTCGATTTCCTCGACGTTCAGAGGGTATGCGCCCGCGGTCTGCGCCGCATCGAGCACGAAGAGCGCACCCGCCTTGTGCGCGATACGCGCCGCTTCAGCCGCGGGCAGGAGAGACCCGGTGACATTTGAGGCGTGGGTCATAACCACCATTCTGGTGCCGGGAGCGACCGCCTCTTCGAGCTTCGCGGGGTCCAGACACCCCTGCGCGTCGCACTGGACGATATCCAGCTCGATGACGCCGGCCTCCTGGCGGTACTTGAGCGGGCGCATGACGGAGTTGTGCTCCATGGATGTGGTAACTACGCGGTCGCCCTTGTGAAGGAGCCCGAGAAATGCGATGTTGAGTGCGTGGGTCGCGTTGAGAGTAAACACGATGGAGTCCGAGTCAGGTGCGCCGAGGAGTTCCGCAACCGCCTCGCGGCAGTCGAAAACGGCCCTGCCGGACTCAACCGCAAGCTGGTGCGCGGAGCGGCCGGGGCTTGCACCTACGTTTTCGAGGAAGTACCTGATTGCATCGTAGACGGCGGGCGGCTTGACGGCGCTTGTGGCTGCGTAATCAAGGTAAATCATGCGCGCTTCCCTTGTCAGTTCCCCTTGCCTGCAGTGCGCAGCGCCCTGGCGACGCAGGCCTGGCCGAGCGAGATGCCGGTTTCATCAGGCGGGGCGGCTGCGTGGGTCAGGAGCTTGAAGCCTTCGCCTCTAAGCGCCCGTGAGACTTGCTCGAGAAGGTAGCGGCTCCGGAATAGCTCGCCTGTAAGGACAACCTTGTTTGTGCGGGCACGCTCCCGGAGTCGCACGCAGGCATCGCGGGTGAAAGCTACCACAGTCTTGAGGAACCTGACAGCCACCTCCTCTGGAGGCCTCCCGGCGAGCGCATTCTCGACTGCGTCGTAGATAGTGCGCACCGGGTCCACCACGAGCAGGCTTCCACTGTCAAGGATGTCATAGGGGTAGCGCTTTACGGCAGCCTGGTCGTCCCCCTCTGCTGCAAGTGACCCCAGCGCCGCGGCTCCCAGGCCGCGCCCGTCACCATCCAGGCGGATGCCGGCGCTTGCGGCCACGGCATCAAAGAACGCGCCCATGCTTGAGCCGAACGGGAAGTGAAGGCCCTTCTCAAGCATCTCGGACACCATGTCGAGCTTTTCGGCCGGGACAGCTTTGAACAGCTCGCCCGCGATTTCTCTTGTGTGGTAACCGTAGGCGAGATGTATGAACGTCATCGCGATACGCCAGGGATTGCGTGCTGCACGCTCACCCCCGGGCCAGCGCAACTGCCGCAGGTGCCCGAGGCGCTCATAGCCGGCCGGAGTTGCCAGAAGGAACTCAGCGCCCCAGATTGTCCCATCGTCGCCGTAGCCGCTTTCGTCATAGACAACCCCGAGGACGCGGCCAGTCTCCCCGCAGTCAACCATGCAACTGGCGACATGTGCGAAGTGGTGCTGGACAGGCACGAACTGCACGGATTCAAACTCGCGGGCATACTTGGCGGCAAGGCAGTCCGGGTTCATATCATGCGCAACGACGGCCGGTTCCACCCGGGCAAGCCTTTTGAGCCGTTCTATCTCGAGCCTGAAGGCGTCGAACGACTGCGCATCCTTCAGGTTTCCGATGCGCCGCGACAGGAACGCATCTGCGCCCCTGGTAAGGCAGACGGCATTGTCTGCCTCGCTGCCCACGGCAAGGATATCCGGGCCGGTGTCAAGGGACCGGGGGAGGTGGAACAGCGTGGAGCCTGCCGGTGTCCTCGCTCCCGCAGCGGTTCTTCTTGTTTTCCTTCTTATCCGTGTTTTCTTTTTTGTGACCAGCGCTGCCCCTATCCCCACCTGTTTCGTCCAGCCCGAGGCAATCGGCCTCGGAGGGTACTCGATAAGATTCTTACATTATCCTCATACAGGGGACAGACTTCAATGCAAAAGACAAACTTCCGCTGTCTGTTACACCAGCCTGGTCGAGTTTTCTGCGTGCGGGAAGTGCGACAGGTCAAGCTGCTCAGCTCTCGACTTCAGGAGCGACGTGCCCCTCGGCGTAGCGCCCAATCGCTTTGAGCTTGGCGTACCTGGTCTGGAGAAGTTCTTCCGTGGGGATTTTCTGCAACTCGCTGATGTGCCTGACAAGCGTCTCCCTGAGGGTCTTGGCCATTTCGTCGTGGTTGCGGTGAGCGCCGCCGAGCGGTTCGAGTACAATCTCGTCAACGATGCCGAGTTCGGTGAGGTCCTTTGAAGTAAGCTTCAGTATCTCGGCTGCCTTTTCGAGGCGCTCTTTTCCCCCCTCTTTCCAGAGTATTGCCGCGCAGCCTTCGGGCGAAATGACCGAGTAGTACGCGTTCTCCAGCATGAGCAGGCGGTCTGCCACGCCGATGCCCAGCGCTCCTCTGCTGCCGCCTTCGCCAATTACCACCGATACAACCGGCACTTTGAGACTGGACATCTCTCTGAGATTCTGCGCGATTGCGAAAGCCACGCCCCTCTCTTCAGAAGCTATGCCGGGATAGGCGCCCGGCGTGTCGATGAAAGTTACTACGGGCAGCCCTATCTTCTCTGCCAGGCGCATACGCAGCATTGCCTTGCGGTAGCCTTCGGGGTGGGCGCAGCCGAAGTTGCAGGCCATCTTCTCGTTCAGCGTCCTGCCCTTCTGCTGGGCGATAAACATTATCTTGAACGATTTCCCATCGCTGGAAATCTGCCCGAAGCCGGTGACTACCGCACGGTCGTCCGCGAAGACCCGGTCGCCGTGAAGTTCCAGAAACTCGTCAAGGACAAGCTCCACGTAGTCAAGAGAAAGCGGACGGCTGGGATGCCTGGCGACGAGTACTCTCTGCCACGGGGTGAGGTTCTCGTAAGTCTCGCGCTTGAGCACATCGCACTCTTTGCGCACGCCTTCTATCAGGTTGCTCAGGTCGAGTTCGGTGGTGAGCTGGTAGTCTTCGAGTTCCTGGAGTTTTGTTTCGAGTCTTGTGATAGGCTGGTCGAAGTCGTACTTGCCATCGAGCACGCTGCGTTTCTTCTTCGCCACCTGCGTGCCTCCCTATGTATGTACTACAATATATATGGTGGTGCTCCCCTCAAAACACCACATGTATATACCCAATCTTACCCGGAATCTCTTTCGAGTCAAGCGAAATCTTGCTTTTCTGGTCAGGATAGGAATTGGCAGTCGTCATTTGCAGAGCAAGTTGATGTTGAAAAACTTGGTCCGGGAGATTAGTATTATGGCTTCCGGGATGGAGGAGACACCGTGAGATACCTGATAACAGGCGGGGCCGGGTTTATTGGAAGCCACCTGGCCGAGGAGCTGCTGGCCCGAGGGCACTGCGTTTCAGTTATTGATAATCTCTCCACGGGCTCGATAACGAATATAGAGCACCTCAAACCTGATGACAACTTCACCTACGTTATTGATGACATGGCCAACGAGCCGCTGCTCGCGGAGCTCATTGACAACTGCGGTGTCGTCTTTCATCTTGCGGCCGCAGTCGGCGTGAAGCTGATAGTTGACAGCCCTGTCCACACAATTGAGACGAACGTATACGGGACCCGGCTCGTGCTCAAACACGCGGCGAAGAAAAAGCGCAAGGTCGTCTTCGCCTCAACAAGTGAGGTTTACGGCAAAAGCATCAAGGTCCCGTTCTCCGAAGATGACGACATGGTGCTCGGGTCGACGAAGAAGTCGAGGTGGTCGTACGCGGCGTCAAAGGCGGTTGACGAGTTCCTGGCCCTCTCGTACGCGAAGGAGAAGAAGCTCCCCGCCGTGGTTGTGCGCCTGTTCAACACTGTAGGGCCCCGGCAGGTGGGCCACTACGGGATGGTGATTCCGACCTTCATCACGCAGGCCCTCGCCGGCGGGCCGATAACAGTCTTCGGCGACGGCACACAGTCGAGGTGTTTCTGCTATGTCAAGGATGTGGTCTCCGGCCTTATCAGCCTCTCAGAAACCGAGACGGCTGTCGGAGATGTGTTCAACCTCGGCTCGGACGAAGAGATAACGATAAACGAGCTGGCCGCGAAGGTCAGGCAGCTTGTGAACCCGGCGGCGAAAATCGAGCACATCCCTTACGACCAGGCGTATGAGGAAGGCTTCGAGGACATGCGCCGCAGGAAGCCCGATATCAGCAAGATCGCCAGCCTGATAGGATTCAAGCCAACCAAGAACATTGATGAAATCCTGACGCTGACCGCAGACTACATCAGGAACTCTTCCGGCGATAGAAATTAGTATGGCGGCTTTTGCCTCATGTTTGAGACTTCAATACTATTGCCGCAGCAGGGCGCGCATGCCCGAGAGGCCGGGAAGTGAAAAGCACAGTCTACTTTCTTAGGTTTGACAGCAAGAGGACTGCGGATAGTGCTCCTGAGCTCATCGGCGAGCTGTTTGACAAAGCGGGCTTCGGCGAAGTGCTCGCCGAAGGCGATCTCACACTCGTGAAGCTGCACTTCGGAGAAGAGGGGAACAAGGGCTACATAAAGCCGCCGCTTGTCCGGACCGTTGTCGAGCGCTGTAAGGCAGCGGGCGCCAAGCCGTTCCTCTGCGACACCAACACCCTGTATGTGCGCCGGCGCCACAACGCGGTTGACCATCTCGGGCTGGCTGCAGAGCACGGGTTCACCATCGAGAACATCGGCTGCCCGGTCATCATCGCTGACGGCCTTCGCGGATACAATACAATCCAGGTCCGGGTGGATGGCAGGCACTCGCAGTCTGTCAGCGTCGCTTCCGACGCGGTGCACGCCGATGCGATTATCGGCCTTGCCCACGTGACCGGGCACATTGCCACAGGCCTGGGCGCGGCAATCAAGAACATCGGGATGGGGCTCTCGTCCCGCGCGGGGAAACTCGTGCAGCACAGCGGGAAGCCCCCTTTCGTGTCCGAAGAGAAGTGCATCGCGTGCGGCACCTGCGCCCGGTGGTGCCCGGAAGGCGCGATTGAGATTGAGGCCGACTCCGCACGGATAGACCCGGACCGCTGCATAAGCTGCGGGTACTGTATATGTCTCTGTCCGCACGGCGCAATAGAGTTCACCTGGTCCGCAAGCCCCCAGTACCTGCAGGAGCGCATGGCGGAGCACGCGGCGGGAGTTCTCTCGCGCAAACAGGGCAAGATGGCCTTTATGAACGTGATAATCGACTCGACCGAAAAATGCGACTGCATGGGAAGCAGCACGGGCAGGCAGTTGACGGCTGACCTGGGCATCCTGGCCTGCAGTGACCCCGTCGCGCTCGACTGTGCCACAGCCGGGGTCATAAATGAGGCTGCGGGCACGGATGTCTTCAGGGAGTTCTTCCCCGACATAGACTACCAGTACCAGTTGAGGGCGGCCTCGGAACTCGGCCTGGGAAGCTGCGAATACGAGGTAGTAGAAATCTGACAGGAGAACTGCGGCATGAAGGAAGCATTTACAACCGGCGATGTCGCCAGGATATGCCGGGTGACGATAAACACTGTCGTCAAGTGGTTCGACACAGGCGAGATTAAAGGCTACCGCGTACCGAGCTCCAGGGCTCGCAGGGTGGCCAGAAAAGACCTGCTCAAATTCATGAGGAAACACAAACTCCCCATGGATGAGCTCGCCAGCCACAAGGTCAGGATACTCCTGCTGGACAGTCACAGCGCGACACAATCGCTGTTTCGCAAGGCATTCGCCGACACGGAAGTCTATGCCCTTGTGTGTGCCACAACTAACTTCGAGGCGGGGCTGCAGGCCAGGGATTTCGCGCCCAACATTGTTTTCCTCAACGCCGGTCTCGCCGGCATCGACGCGGGCAGGATTTGCGAAACGCTAAGCGCGAGCAAAGATACGGCAGGTATCACCGTCATCGCCATGTCGGCGAAGCTCACCAGGAAGAAACGGGAAGAGCTCAAGAAACAGGGCTGCCGCGAAGTCCTTCTCAAGCCTGTAAAAGCCGGGGACCTGCGCAAAATCGTAGACAAGTACGCTCCGTAGCTTTCGAATCGTCTAAGAAGTTGCGGGTTTGAGGTTAGGGAACCGGAGTTTTTCCTTGAACCTTCAACCTTGAACTTTTAACCTTAGACTTGTTGTTGCCACTGTAGCTCAATCGGCAGAGCAGTGCTTTCGTAAAGCACAGGTTTTGGGTTCGAGTCCCAACAGTGGCTCTTCTCTTTTCGCCACGGAGATATTTAGCGGCGCAGCTTGCTGCGCGTGTGATACTAATCCAACCAGAGATAAACACGGAAAATCTGCGAAATTTGTGTAATCTGCGGTTTTGATATTACCACCACGCTTTCCAGCGTGGTGCTTCCGGAATCATCCGCGTACTGAAGTACGCGGCGCCTTGAAGCGGCAAAACCGGGACTTGACAAGGGGGCGCCATTGGTGTAGAGTCACGGCAGGGAATTGCAGGAGGAATCGAATGGCGCTCAAGAGTTTCAAGGTGGATGATGACAGGGCGTTTGTGATTACGACTGTCAGCGGGACGATATACAAGCTGTCCGCGCCGGATGCGCGGGGCTACAGGACGATTCGCCGGATGATGGCGGCCCGGGAGAAGGGTGGCTCGGTCATTATGACCAAGGCCGGCGAAGCCATGGCGCAGCAGAAGAAGGAGCAGCCGCAGTTGAAGGCATACGAGCCGGCGCACAAGACGTTTTTCAAGGGCAAGCTGACCGAGCCGGTCACGATAGAGAAGCAGCTCACAATCGAGATATTCGGCGAGAACCGCACACTCATAAGCGAGGCTGTGGCGCAGATAGAGATATCTAAGTAGCCCGGCCAACAGGGACAACCCCGAGAGGAAGCATTCCCGCGCGTTTGAAACCGGGTCTACTTGCCGGTTAGCTTGAAGCTCTGCAGCGCCTGCTCGAACTCGGCCACGTCCGCGTCGTACATGCTGGCGAAGGCCTGGAACGCGATTACGTAGATTCGGTCGCTCGCGGCGATAACGACGCTGCGGTACTTGTAGATGGCGCCTGAGCGGCCTGAGCGCCCGCGGCGGTTCTCATCGGAGTAAACAAGCTGCGCGGCCTTGTTGCTGTTCACATCGAGCCCGGTCAGGTCCACCTTGACGTAGCTGCGCAGCAGCTTGCTTCTCATCTGCGTTGCGAATGTCTTGGAGTCCATGCTGGAGCCGTTGGCGTAGACAAGGACCTCGAACTTCGAGTTACTCTTGGTGGCGCCTGTCTGGAAGCCCGCGGCGCTGCCCTCGCTTGAGAAACTCCAGCCCGAGGGCTTGGTGATTTCGAAGCCCATGGTGTCGGATTTGAAGGTGTCTCCCTTGACCTCGCCCGCGGGCGGCACGGACAGGCCACTGATGAAGCGCTTCCAGTCATCTTGGAAGACCTGCAGGTCGCCGATGAGCTTCTCGAACTCGGCTGCCAGGTTGACGCGCGTGCGCCCGCGTCCGCCGCGCCCGCCGGCGGCGGGAACGTAGGTTGCGCACCTGTCGAAGAAGGTGCTCAGGATTTTGCCTTTCTTTGAGCCGCTTTTCATCATGAAGTAGACGAGGCTCCATGCGTGGGCTTCTTCGTTGGGGCCGAACCGGTTGCGCGAGCGGCGGATAAGCTGGTCTATGGGAATAAACTGCCCCTTTGCAATCGCGGCTTTTAGCTGGATAAGGCGGTCGCGCGGGAGCTTGCCCATCTTGACGGAGCCGGACTCGGCCACTTTGGCGCTCTCGAAGTAGACGGCAAAGCCTTCCACAATCCATGCGGGTGCCGAGCTCATGCTGGCCATCACGGAGTCAAGGTACTGGTGGCAGCACTCCCGGGCGAGGACTGCGTCAGTCGTCCCGGAGCCGTAGATGCCCCGGTAGGAGATGACGCGCTTGGACTGCGTGTCGTAGTAGCCGCCGACATCCTGCCTGCGGCCGGTTTCCGACATGAAGTCCTGCTGGTTGCGGTAGACCCAGACCGAGTACTTGCCCTTTTCCTTGGGCCTGTAGCCGCGGAATACCTTGCGGTACTCGCCGTGGAGCTCTTCCATAAGCTTGGCGTAGCGCCTCGATATTTTCTTGCCGACGTTGGTGCGGATGGTGTAGTGCGAGGTGCTCACATCGTAGGCCTGCGACCACGGGACACCGGGGTCTTCGGCCTTGGTTTCTTCGGGCTCGGGCTCTTCGGGAGTCTCTTCCTCGGTTTCTTCAGTTTCCTCTTCTTCGGCGGTGAGTCTGTCATACTCATCCTTGCTGATGAGCCGGCCCTCGTGGGCAACGAGATTCTTCTGCTCCATGAGCTCCGTGAGCTGGTCCGTGTGGACCCAGCGCCCGCCGTAGAAGACGTACCCCATCTCGACCCGCGCGCCGTGGTGGCCCGGCTTGAGCCTGAGCGTCTCGCGGAACTCGATTTCGGCCTCGGCGGCAAGCCCCTGCTCCTTGCACCACAGACCGAGCTCGTAGCGCGCCTGCGCGTCGTCGGTGGCTATCTCCGCGAGCTTCTGCTTGTAGACCTCGCGCACGCTCGGGGTAGTCTCGACTTCCTTGATATTCTCCCTCGGGATGGTCTGGACACCGTATTTGGTAACAATCTGGACTTCGGTGTCGCTCTGGCGGACGATCTTCCCCTCGATTTTACCGCCATCCTTGAGGTGGATAATGTCGGCCAGCGCCGCCGGGAGAAAAGCGACTGCTGCGGCAGCACATAGTGCAAGCGCACAGATTCTGAGAGAGTACATTAGTCCCTCCTTCTGAGGTGGGGCCGAAAGCTTCGGCTCGCGAAATTAACTTACGCAAGGGCTCCGGACTACAAACGCAACCGGTCAAACTAAACCCCATAGTGTCAACCCAGACTCTGGGTTGGAAAGGCGCCATCTCTATTGATTTATAGCATCTTAGCACGCGTTTGTCAGGTGTCAATGCAAAAAATTGCGTGAGAGAATCAGACTTCCTGCTCTTCGCTGCCTGCCACTTCCGGGATTTGCAGCTTCCGGGGCGGCACTTCAATCCTGGTTACTTGAGGCAGCTCATCGCCCTCGCCTGCGCCGAGTTCCCTGAATTGCCTGGCTGCGGGGAAGAGTCTGCTCTCGAAAGAGCCCACAGCCCTGTTGTATGCTTTAACCGTCTTTTCAAGAGCGCCCTGAATATCACCCAGGCGCTCGGCCATGATTCTTAGCTGTCTATAAAGCTTCTTACCGATATTGCTGATTTCTTTCGCGTTCTGCGCCAGGTTTTGCTGGCGCCAGCCGTACTCGACGGCGCGAAGCACGGAGAAAAGGGTCGTCGCGGTAGCAATGACAATTCTTTTCTCCAGGGCATCCTCAATGATGGACCGGTCACACTCGACCGCGGCGCTGAAAAACGATTCGCCAGGCAAAAACAACACGACAAATTCAAGGGTGTCCGGCAGCTTATCCCAGTATTTTTTCCCGCTTAGAAGCTTCACGTGGTCCCGTACCTGGCGAGCGTGCTTCTCAAGAGCTTCCTGTTTCTTGTCGGCATCGCTTTCATCCATGGCATCGAGATAGGCACTGAGCGGCACTTTGGCATCAATAACTATTATGCGCTCGCTGGGCAATTGGACAATCATGTCAGGACGAATTGCGCCCCCTTCCGCCTGTGTAGACGACTGCTCGATGAAGTCGCAGTGCCCGGACATGCCGGAAAGCTCGACCACGCGCCTGAGAGTCACCTCGCCCCACCTGCCGCGGGCCTGGGGATTTTTGAGCGCCGCGACCAGGTTGCCCGTCTCTTTACGAAGCTCCTTCTCTGCTTCTGCAAGATTCGAAATCTGCTCCTTCATGCTGCCATAATCTTCCTGGCGCTTGTCCTCCATAGACTTCGCCTGCTCCTGGTAGCGCTTCAGCGTCTCCTGGACAGGCTGCACAAGCCCCTTAATCGACTCCTGGCGTGTTTTCAGGTCGCCCTTGGCTGTCTCGACAACCGTTTCGAGCGATTTCCTGGCCATCTCGATAAGCGCCTGGCTGTTGTTTTTCAGTGCGTCGCCGGAAAGGGCCTTGAACGTGTCGGTAAGCTTCTCCTGCGCGTCGTTCAGGAGGGCTTTCTGCTCGTCAAGGTTCTTGCGCTCGGCATCGAGCTGGACGCGGGCCTTTGTGCCTTTGTCCCTTTCCGCGTCAAGCTCCTCGCGTAGAGGGGCAATCTGGGATTCGAGTTCGGCAACGGCATCCTGCGCCATTTTTGCCCTTGTCTGGGCTTCGGCAACTGCGGCCGCACTGGCGCTTCGCGCCCTCGCCACGGCCACTATCCAGGCAATCACCGCGCCCACGAGAGCACCGATAAGAGCGTAGATAATCTCAGGCATTGCGAATCTCCCCGGCCGCCACATGCACCGGCCTGTATGCATAATACATCCGGGCACGCGATTGTTCAAGTGCGTTTCCTGCCATACTGCCGCAGCGCACTTGACTGGCAGGCACAAACCGCATAGAATCAAGGCGATGAAAAAGCGGATTTTACTGTCAGTGCTCCTCTTTGCGGCCTGCGGCACTGTGCTTGCGCAGGAGGCGCAGGAAAAGCACCTCGACATCATATTTATTATTGATGCCTCCGGCTCCATGCACTTTACCGACCCGGACGAGTTCCGCAAAGTCGCGGTCAAGGCTTTCATAGACATCACGCAGGACCGGGGAGGTGACCGCATAGCCGTCCTGCAGTTCGCAGGCTGGAACGAGACGGCTGAAAAAGGTGCGCAGGTTTTCCCGCTGACGACCGTGCCGGATGACGAACGCGAACGCGAGAAGCTGCTTGCAAAAATCAAGGAAGCTGTTACGAGCAAAGTCGGCGCGTTCGGCAAGGGCACGGACTTCAACTTCGCGTTCGAGAAGGCACTCGCCGGAGTGCTCGAAGAGAGGCGCAAGGCAAAAACCGCCAACAAGGCGTGGGTAATCCTGCTTACCGACGGCACCACCGACGTAAAGGAAGGCGGCAACACCCGAAAAGAATACCTCGACGCTGCCGGGGAGGAAGGGCTCAAGTCGCGAAAAGCCCTTAACGATGCCGCGCAGAAATACTTCGCCAAGAAAGTCCTGCCCGGGATTGCCAGGGAAAAGGACATCTTTATTACCTGCATCAGCCTGACCGAGGACGAGCCCAGCCCGGAACTCAAGCTACTGGAGAAAAAGGCGGGTGCGAAGGTGCTGCGCACCACGCGCGAGACGCTTCGCGGCGTGTTTATCGAGGCGCTCGCATCGCTGCCGGAAGGCGCTTACCGGAGCGACCTGACGCGCGGCTTCGGCTACGCCAGGCAGGAGGCCGCGCCCGGCGCCCAGGCGGCGGCGAAGTTCAGGATTTACCAGGGCGCCTCCGTCACGAGGGCGCTGATTTTCGCAAGCAGCCCCGAGTTCACGCTCGACCTGAAAAACCCCCAAGGCAAGTCGATTAGCGACCCGCAACGCATAAGGCTCTCCGGCGCGGGCGAGCTCTATCGCGTAATCGCCATAAAGGGGTGCCCGCCCGGCGAGTACACGCTCACGGCAACGAACAGGGCAGAAGAATCCACCGTCTTTGAGGCACTCTTCTTCGCAAAGTTCAAGCTCACCGGGCAAGTGGCCCTGAAGACCACGGGCAAGCTGCATCCGGGTGACGAGGTTGAACTGGAAGTCGCTCTTCTGGAGGGCCCCAGAGCCTGCACCGACCGCGAATTCCTCTCCGACCTCGAAGCGTTAGTGTCCTTGAGCCTCCCATCCAAGACCGAAAACCTGAGAAGAGCGGTTGTGACAACGGTCCGGTTCGCCGATGCGCCGGAGGCGAAAGCGCTTGTAAAGCTCACCCTGCCTGTGGATGTGATACCGGGTGACGTAACGGCGTACGCACGCTTCAACGCGCTCAAGCAGACTCTCTCAGGCAAGTACGCCTTCTCGCCGCCATCTGTCAGTACGAGCTTTACGATTGTTGCGAAACCCGTAGTGGTCACAGAAAAACCGGAACCCGAACCCGAACCGGAGCCGGAACCCGAGCCCCCGACTCCGGAGCCGGAACCGGAACCCCCGCCTGTGGTTGAGCCTGAGCCAGAACCCCAACCCGTACCGCAGAAAAAAATAGAAACAATTCCTTCCAGTACCGGAGTGGAGAAAAACACCACGCCGGGAGGCGTGGTGGAAGATTCCACTCAACAGCAGACAAACGGTTTCCCGTTATGGCTTATAGGCATTGCTGCGGCAATAGTGGTGATTGTAGTTCTGGCCCTTATCCTCGTACTCAGACGCCCCAAAGGGCCGGCGCTGGAGTTTGGCGACCAGCAGTTGTGGAGCACGGGCGGCGATGCGCGCCTGCTTGGCGATTTCGGCGAGGGCAGCGATGTGAGCGGCACGCCGGAGATTCCAAACGCGATAATCTTCCGGCTTACGGGAACACCCGAAGCGCCCATCTGCCAGGTCAGGCCCGGCCCGGCGGGGAAGATATACGTCGAGGGCAAGCCGGCCAGCGACTGGGCGACTGTAAGCCACGGCGCAAGAATCGAGGTGGAAGCCGCCGGCAGGCCTGAAGTGCCGGTCTACAAGTACACCTACTTCGAGCGCGACCCATCGTCCGGAGAACGCGAGACAGCAACGCAGACTGTTGCCAAGGCGAAGCGCGACACCTCCATAAAGCCGGAAGACATTTTCCCCACCGACGTCCTGAGGAAGGAAGAGACCAAGGGCGAGCTCCCCCACCCGCCGGGTGATGACGAGTTTATCATTTACGATGATTAACCTGAATATTTCACGAACATTCGGCGTCCGGCGGGCGCTTTTGTTGGAGTGGCTACGCTACCTCGACGTATCTGAAGTTACACGCGCAGCAAGCTGCGCCGCTAAATGTTGGAGAAGCTAAAATAACCGCCTGACTGCTTCGTCTAACGGGACGCAATGATGAAAAAGACATTCTGCATTCTCGCAACCGCCCTTGCCCTCGCCGCCTGCGGCACACAGCAGAATCAGAAAACTGTTGCCCCGGAAACAATAATTGATTTCCATGCTGCAGCCACCACCGGCGACATCGCCAGAGCGAAGGAGTTACTCGCCAAGGGGGTGGATGTGAACACTACCTCGGATACCGGCACGACGGCCATTCATCGGGCCGCGTTGAGCTGCAACCTCGACATGATTGAAATGCTGGTAGAGAATGGAGCTGACTTGA
>DAOVDS010000220.1 GCA_030669415.1 bacterium | reverse complement strand
GCCAGCCTGCCGGAAGTCCGCAACTTATCAGTGCTTAGAGCCTGTAACAAAATGAGCTGCGGCCGCGTTACCCCGCCCTTTCCCGAAAAGGGCGGGGCAACCCGAAGGGCTGCGGCGATGAGCTTTGCATTGCCGCGTCGCTCGTCGTCGCCATGTACTTCAACATGCCTTCTCCTCGCTCCTTGCACTGCTCGCTGCTCGCCACAGCGCGACTCACACCTCATTCTGTTACAGGCTCTTAATAATGTCATTTCTTCACCCCTCTACTGCTACGGCCTGCACGCCGGGATGTTGGATTCCAAGACCACGCATTTGCTCTAACCATACCGGTAGCAGACGCCTTTCCCGCCTACGGGGTAGTTCCACTCAATCGCGCCGTGCGGGCACGCGAGCCGGCACGTCCCGCACTCGAGGCAGCCTTCCCAGGAGAGGACTATCTCGCGCGGGTCTGCCTCGTTTTCCTCGTAGTTCCCCGCGGGGCAGACCTGCAGGCAGACACGCTCCTCGCATGCGCGGCACTTCTGCTGGTCCAGCTTGAGGTGCGCCTCGGCAGCGGTGTTGAACTTGACCGTGCCCATCCTGTCTTCAAGTGACGGTCGTTCTGGCTTCTGGTTGTCAGTGCGACTGTTCAATTCCCGATACCCACATAAACCGGTTCTTCCCCGGGTGTAAAACCCGGGGCTTTGGAATTACAGCAGGGGGCTGCCCATGGCTTTTCTCATATTCCACGCAGCCTTCAAGAGCCCGATTCTGCCAATCTTGCTTCGCAGGTGCCGGCGCACCTCGCGCTCCACCTGCGCCTTGGGCTTGTCGCTTATTGTGAAGAGCTGTATCAGCGCGTCCGCGATTGCCTCGGGGTACTCGCCCAGGTACTTGGGGTGCGCCAGCATTGTCTTCTTCATGCGGCGGAACTTGTAGATGTCCTTGAGGACGAATGAGTCTTTGAGCTTCCGGGCGTACTGCGAAAGAGCCGCCTTCGAGAAGTCGCCCTTATTCCTGGCCTCGATTACAGTCTCGCCCGCCATGGTGCCGCTTGCGCTTGCGAGGTTTGTGCCTTCGAAGTACTGTGAGGTGTTTATGAAGCCTGCCGCATCACCCACGAGAAGCAGCCCGTCAGCGACGAAATCCTTTGGAAGGCCGAAGTACCCTGCCTCGGGAATCATGTGCGCCGAGTACTCGAGCGTTTCACCTCCCCGCAGGTACGTTCTGATGGCCGGGTGCGAGGCGAAGCTGTCGAGAAGCTCGTGCGGCTTCAGTCCCGCGTCGGCGACATGGCCGACCGACAGCGCAAGGCCAACCGATACAGTATCGAGGTTGGTGTAGACAAAGGCGCTGCCGTAAAGGCCTTTTACGCACTGGCCGAAAAACTGCAGCGCCGCGCCCTGGTTGCCTTCGAGGTTGAAGCGGTCCTCAATCCTGCCCCTGTCAAGGCTGATGACCTCCTTGACTCCGAGCGCCATGGAATGCGGGCTGAACTCGTCCCTGAGCCCCGCCTGCAGCGTGAGGAGGGAATTTGCGCCCTCGGCGTTTATCACACAGTTGGCGTAGAGTTCGTCACCACCCGGCTCTGTTCTGACTCCCACGATTTTCCCGTTGCGGCGCAGGAGTTCCCTGGCGAGGACCCCGCAGACAAGCTCCGCGCCCGCCTCTTCAGCCTTCGCGGCGAACCACTGGTCGAACCTGGCGCGCAGCACGGTCCACGTGTGATTGTGTGGAGGGGCGTCCCAGCGGGCCGTCTTGAACTCGAATGCGAGCTCGGTGTCTCCCGTCATGAGCGAGAAACGCCGCCGCGCCACTCTTCGCTCGACCGGGGCGTCATCGGGGAAATGTCCGAGAAGCTCGTCGATGGCGTTGGAGAAGAGGATTCCGCCGGACACGTTCTTTGAGCCGGGGTACTCGCCGCGCTCAATCACAACCACCCTGAGCCCGGCGCGCGCCATGGTTATTGCAGCCGAAATGCCGGCAGGTCCGGCACCCACAACTATGCAGTCGAGTTGTTTTTCATCAGCCACGTCTCAACGAGCTCCGTTACTTGTCCTTCAGCCGCATGGTGGCGAAGTTCCTGGGCACGAACCCCCGCCACAGCGCGCTGCGCTTCCCCAGCAGCAGCCCGCGGGCAAGGCTCAGCGTCTTTGTGGTCCCGCCGCCTGTGTCATCGTCCAGGAGCACCAAGTCCAGCCCGAAAGTGAGGCCATCAGGCGGCCCCTTCTTCGTGTCTATGTTTGTGCCGTTCTCGTTGAACAGCTCCCAGGGAATCCTCGCCTCGTAGACGGCGCCGGAATCATCCTCGCGGCGCTTCACGAAGTACTCGCCCTTGGGCTTGTTGCGCTCCTCTTCCTCGCGCTCCTCGGGCGTGGGGTTGCGCCTGGGCACGACCAGGCCCATGGAAAGCAGGACATCATCCGCCCGTGCGAGCCATCCGCCATCCCCCAGCGGGTCCAGTGCGATAAGCAGGAGGTCGCCCTTCCAGTTGTCCTTGTCATCCCTGTCCCACGGCCTGATTATGCTGTCGCGCGCATCCACGGCGAAGTAGAAGTTCTCCTTGTCCCACCCGAAGTAGTAGGTGGCACAGAGGTCGTGTTTCGAGAGCCACTCATCGCCCCCTATCCGCCGGCGGTCAACCTTGAATACACCGTCAATGCCGCGCTGGAGCGCAAGGGCGGGAATCCAGCCGTCGTCGAGCACGCCGTCCACCTTGACGGGCCCCCGGATTCTGTGCACATCAATCGCCGTCGCCCTCGTGCGTCTCTGCCCGTAACGGTAGCCACCCGCCTGCTCGAGCAGGCGCCTTGTCTGCGCATCGGAGAGCTTCCAGTCGGAGCGTACGATTTCGCGCAGTGCCTGTGCGGCGTTGTTGAAGTCCCGGAACTCGGCGTATCTGGCCGCGATTCTCTGCAGCTCCTCTCGCCCGGCGGGCGCCCTGTGGAGCTGGTGAATGGCGCCAACGTAGTCCTCGCGCGCCCGGGCATGCATAACCAGCCCGAAGCAGTAGGCGCAGCGGTCGGTGGTGGCGTACAGCCTGCCACCGTGGACGAAAGTGCACTGAAATGTCTCCCCCGGGAAGGCAATGGACTGGTCCTGAACCCCGCGTTCCTTGTTGACAAGATAGAGCTGGCTGAGGGCACGGCCCTCAACGGGCACAAGAAGGTGGGTGGGTGTCTGCTTCAGTTTCTTCTCATTGACAAAGCCCTGCGACTGGCGCCACGTCCATAGCTTCTTGCCGGTCGCGACATCAAAGGCAGTTACCGAAATGAGCCCGAATCTCGGCCTCTGCGCGACGTACAGGCGTTCGTGGTCAGCCAACTGCCGGATTGCCAGGTCTTTCCCTATGTGCGCCTTCCACGCTTCCCCGCCGTCCTTCAGATTCAGGCAGGTAACTTCCCGCCTGGCGCCCGGCCCGGGCATCATCGCGACCCTGTCCGGCGGCAGGTACACGGCGCCGGAGGTAAAATCGTCACCCTTTTTCGACCAGAGAAGAGAGCCGCCCTTGTCCACGCAGTAGAGGTCCCGCGAGCCCCGGACGATAAGAATCTTGTCGCCGCAGGCGACAACGCTGCTTGTGCTGAAGGGTCTGCCCTTGAGCTTCGTGGTGAATCTGCGCGCGCCGCTTTTCGGGTCGAGGCCAACCACCGCGGCCCCATCAGCCTGAACGAGAACGAGGGCTGCACCGATTTGGGCGGGCGAGGCGAAATACCGCACGCCGGACGTGTGCGTCCACGCCAAGGCGCCCGTCTTCCCGTCAAACATCATCAGGCGGCTTCGCGGCCAGAGGACGAGCACGCTGCCGGCCGACTTGCTCAGCAGGGCATCTTCCCTGAGCTTGATGCCCGGCACCTGGTCCGGCTGCGGCAGGGTTGCCCCCCACTTCCAGGCGGGCTTTTCCCCTCCGGTGCCGACCATGAGGAGCCGCTTGCCCCGGAGAATTACTGCCCCACCCGGCACGACGACGCCGCTGCGCGCGGGAGCGGGGCTCTCGGGCGGGTCGGAGAGGTCGAAGCGTGCAAGCAGTGCCCCTGTCTGTGTATCGCGGCAGTCAAGCAGGCTCGGGCCGAGCGTGAACAGGACCCTGCCGGCGGCGCCTACCCCAACCGTATCGGGTGCGGACTGCGCCAGGCACGGCGTCGTCTGCCACAGGCTCGAAAGCGGCAGGACCAGGGAGTCCGCAAGATTCGCCCTTGCCACCTCTGCCAGTGCGAGTTTCTCTTTCGCGTAGTCGCTGACTCTCAGCATCCCGGCACCGAGCTTGACAGTGCTATCGGCCTGGGCAAGCTGCTGGAGAAGCCCCTTGGCGCGCAGGGTGTCGTTCTTGCCGAGGTAGGTCTCGCAAAGGAGGACCCTCACCTTGTCCGCATGCGGGCTGCGCGGGTGCCTGGCAAGGAACTCGTTGAGATAGAGGTCGGCGGATTCAAGCAGCTTTTCCTTGAGGCAGTATTCGCCAAGCTCGATATAAGCCCTGGCGGCCGCCTGCGAGTTGGGGAATGTCCTCATAATGTCGAACAGGCGGTGCGGCCCAGGTGTTTTCGCCACTTCGGCGGCGAGCTTGTCCGCAACCTTCTCCTGTTTCTCCCGGAGCGCCGGGTTCCCCGCGAATATCCGCTTCTCGCAGATGCGGGCGTAATCGTCCGCATACACCCTGTGCCCGGCCAGAGTGACGTTTCGCGCCTGGTGGTTCACAAGCACCTCGCGGCAGACACGAAGGGCTTTCTCGGGAAGCGAAGCATCTTTGTAGGCCTTTGCCGCCTCAAGAAGAAGAGCAGGCTGCTGCGGTGCGGCCGCATGTTTCGCCGCTCTCTCGAAGTACTCGCCCCGCCTGGCACCGGTGGAGTTTGCGGCTGCTGTCCGGACCGCCGTCTCGATTTCCTCCACGAACCGCACTTTCAGGGACACTTCATCTTCAGTCAGATTTGCAAGACCATCTTCAAGCGTCTTGATGCCGCGGTCGAATTCCCCGGTTCGCCACTGGAGTGCGCCTCGGGCCAGAAGCCCCGTTAGGTCGCCTGCTGTTTTCCGGTGATAACAGCGAAAACGTTTCAGTTCCCACAGTGTCGAATGCAGGAGGCTTTCATGGAAGGCGACCAGGTGCTGCGGGACATCAGGTTCGCCGGGCATCAGGAATTTGCCGAGAAGCTGTCCTTTGGCCGGTTCAAGCTGGATAAGTATCTCGCCGCAGGGGACAATTAGTCTGTCTCTGAATACTACGACCGGGCCTGCCCCAGGATGGGGAAGCGAAGCTGTCCAGGCAGTCTTTCCCGTCCTGTAGTTGAATGCCCTGACGACCGAGCCGGCCGCAAACACCAGGTCGTTCCAGGCCCCGCCGAAATATCTCAGCTCCGACAGCCCGACCCTCGGCTCCTGCCAGAGGAGCGTCCCTTCGACTGCGTCCGCCGCGAACAGGAATTGCGAATCCTGCGGCGCCACAATAAGCACGCCGCGGTGGATAACGGGAGGACAAAGCGCCCAGCGCCTGTCACCGGCAATGGATTCACCCTTAAGAAGCGAGTCTGAAGCGGCGTATTTGCGCAGCCATATTATGTCTCCGTTCTCGATATCAACGCAAACCACGGCACCGAGGTTGGTGACGAAATACACCAGACCTCCCCATGTGACCGGCGGTGAGGGCTGGCTGCCGAGCCCGAAAGTGTTGGTGGGAAAGCCCGTCACCACCCGGCGCGCCCAGCGCCGGGCGCCGCTCTCGATGTCATAGGCGAGCAGCAGGCAGGTCATCTCCTGTCCCCACGCGGTTGCGCCGACCAGAACCGTATCCCCGCTTATGCACGGAGACGAGAGGTAGACACACACTGTATCTTCGCCGTGTCCGGGCGCCGTGGACCATTTGAGTGCACCGCTTTCGAGGTCCAGCACGCAGAGTTTCGAGCCGAGCGAGGCAGCGGCGATGCGGCCGTCGGTTGCCGGTCGGCAGAACGCATTGTGGATACTCGCAGAATCGGGAGAAGTCTCTACTGTATGTGACCACACCACCTCCCCGGCTGCAGCGTCGAGTGCCCTGACACGGATATTATCGCAGAAGAGAACCTTATCGCCCGCCGCCACCGGCGCTGTCTGCAGGCCCGGCCTGATATGGCAGTTCTCTGCTGCATGTATCAGTCTCTCGACGTGTTTGAGCGGCGGAAACTGCGCCGACCAGCGGATTGCTCCAACTCCGCCTTTCAGTTCAGGGATTGGCGCCGTTGAAGTGCCGGTCGAGTCGAGCGATTCGGCAAGCACCCGCATGGCGGGAGCCGTTTTCCCGCGCAGGGAAAGCTGCAGGTCAGAGTACTCGCGCTCGAAGTCAGCGACAAGTCTTTCCGGCCTGGCGCCCGTGAGCCTGGCGAGGCAGATAATACGCAGAAGGTCGAAACGCGCCTTCTCCTTCTTCGGCATGTTCGGGAGATAGGCCCTGGAGCGCGCGCACACCCGCAGTGCTCCGGGGAAGTCGGCGCATTCGAGGTAAATCGCGCCAAGCAGGTTCAGAGCCCTGCTCGAGTGAGAAGAGATCGGATACTGCGCGACGGTTTTCTCCAACTGTGAAGGTTCCGGCCGGAGCCTGCATGCTTCAAGCGCATCGGACACTGCGCTGTCGGCCGCGAGCCGCCACGAGACGAGTCCTTGTTCGGGAAACGTGGCGAGTTCGCGGTACGCGGCTTCCCGGGCACTCGTGTAAAGCGAGCTTTTACCGCGCCCGGCCGAACCAGAAACAGGGAGGATATACTCCTCGCCGTTGGTGTTTATGAACCTCTCTATTTCCTCAAGCGCCCTGAAGGCCCTGGGCCAGTCTTTCTGTTCCCTCGATTCGCGGATGACATCAAGGAAGATGTCCAGTGCCTGGTCCGTCCTGAGCGAGACCTGCTCGGTGGGTCGCGCCTCCTGGGCCGCAAGCGGCACGCAAAATGCGAACACCGCCGCCGCCAGGGGCGCCAGGAATGAGAGGCGCAAACACATGCACATTACCGGCTGTTGCCTATGAAACGACTTTTTTCAGTTCCTCGGTAAGGACCGGGACAACTTCAAACAGGTCACCCACTATGCCGAAGTCTGCGACCTGGAATATCGGCGCGTCAGCGTCCTTGTTGATAGCGACTATGCACTTCGAGGATGACATGCCCGCCAGGTGCTGGATGGCCCCGGAAATCCCGCACGCGATGTAGAGCGTCGGCGAGACAGTTTTTCCAGTCTGGCCAACCTGGTCGGAGTGAGGACGCCAGCCAGCATCCACCGAGGCCCTGCTTGCGCCGACCGTTCCACCCAGGAGGTCTGCAAGCTGCTCGAGTATCGGGTAGTTTTCCGGGCCCT
>DAOVDS010000136.1 GCA_030669415.1 bacterium | reverse complement strand
TAGAGTCTGAACTCAAAGAAGTTGGTTAGTATCAGGTTCGGGAAGGTGCCCAAATACCGCTTCAGTTGTTCTGTTGTTTCTATCTGGTCCAAGTGCTGAACAGTGGGCGCTTTCGCTTCGATGTAGCCTACGATGTGCTGTTTGCCGTCCCAGACTCTGAAATCGGGGTTGCCTGCCTCTGTCTTTTTTGGCAAAGTTGTTATCTGGACATTTTTCTTGCTCTTTGATTCTGCGTATTCATTCAGCAAGTCTTCCAGAGCAGAGTAGTAACTTTCCTCTCTCGCATCGCCGCGGCTTGCGATCTTATGTATCTTCTTCAAGTATGTCTTCAGCATTTTCTTGGTCTCCTCTTTTGTGGGCAATTAGTTTACCATAGAGTTCTCTATTTGTCATAGGAATTTGACAGTCAAGTTAGCATTTGTGGTTAATCTCGTCTTGGGTAAATATGAGTGTTGTGGTTAGGAATACAGGCAATAGGATTCAGGTTACAGTTTGCAGGTGGATGTATTCATTCCGCGTTGCAGGCAACGCGGCTGAACACGGCGGACAAGTCCGCCGGCTAACAATCCGCGAGTTGAATCCGCCCGCCGTTGGGCGCGTCTGGCGACCGTCCGGCGTGCAAGTCCTTCTAATCCCGGTAATACGCGTGTCGGGAAGCCTCCGCGCGAGGGCGCTCTGGCAGGGAAGCTACTTTCAGCTCCAGAGATTCGTCGGATTCTGTCCGCCCATCCGCTCAAGAAATTGGGCCGGTCCTTATATCTTGACTCGGTTACCGGGCGGTGATATACTTGTGTCGAGTGTACGCAGTAAAACAAAGACAGAAAAGGGGATAAGGAGATAAAAGGGAGAGATGGGGAGATTCTCAGGAACAAAAAGACACTCTTTTGCTTTTATCTCCATATCCCCATTGCTTACACCCTTGCGTGAAAGAGTATCCGGGGGCAAGTGTCTCCAATGAAAAACAGCAGGCAGGAACTTTTCACAAGGCATCCGGACAACCCGATTATCGCGGTAAGGGACATCCCCTATCCGGCCAACACGGTCTTCAACGCAGCCGCCGCAAGACTCGAAGGCGAGACTCTGCTCCTTCTGCGTATTGAGGACAGGCGGGGCTTCTCGCACCTGACCGCCGCGCGGAGCAGGGACGGCGTGAGCAGTTGGAAGATTGAGAAAAAGCCGACACTAACGCCGAGCCCGGAAAGGCACCCCGAGGAGACCTGGGGCATCGAGGATGCCCGCGTCACCTTCATCGAGGATATCGGCAAGTGGGCCGTCGTCTACACGGCTTACTCGGACCTCGCGCCGCTGGTGTCGCTCGCCCTGACGGGGGACTTCAGGAAATTCAAGCGCATAGGCCCCGTGCTTCCGCCGGAGAACAAGGACGCCGCGCTGTTCGGGGCGAAGTTCAGCGGTCGCTATGCCATGTTGCACCGGCCCATGCCGGCATGTCCCGGCGCGGGCGCGCACATCTGGATTTCGTTTTCGCCGGACCTGAAGCACTGGGGCGGCCACCGCGTTCTGCTCCGTGCCCGCCAGGGCGGCTGGTGGGATGCGAACAAGATAGGCCTCTCGGCGCCGCCGCTCAGAACTGACGAGGGCTGGCTCCTGCTTTACCACGGCGTGCGCGCGACCGTGAGCGGCTCCATCTACCGCCTGGGTCTTGCTCTTCTCGACCTCGACGACCCGACCAGAGTCATTCGCCGCTCGGACGAATGGGTCTTCGGGCCCGAGACGCCCTACGAGAGGGTCGGAGACGTGGACAACGTCGTCTTCCCGTGCGGGTGGACGCTAAGAGGCGACGAGCTGCGCGTATACTACGGCGGGGCTGACAACTGCGTGGCGCTTGCGACGGGGAGCCTCGCCGGTGTCCTCGACTGGCTTCGGAACCGCGGGAGGCAGGCATGAAAGTGGCCATGCTTTCACCCATCGCCTGGAGGACGCCGCCGCACCACTACGGCCCGTGGGAGCGGTTCGTGTCGCTCCTGACCGAAGCACTCGTGGAAGCGGGGGTGGACGTGACTTTGTTCGCGACCGCCGACTCAGAAACGCGCGCCAGGCTCCACGCGGTCTGCGAGCGGCCCTACGAGGAAGACAAATCCATCGACCCCAAGGTATGGGAATGCCTGCACATCTGCGAGGTCTTCGAGCGGGCGGGCGACTTCGACCTGATTCACAACAGCTTCGACTTCCTGCCGCTGACGTACTCCGGTCTCGTGAGGACGCCGGTACTGACGACAATCCATGGATTCTCGTCGCCGAAGATACTGCCCGTGTATAGGAAGTACAACGGCAGGGTGTTTTACGTCTCGATAAGCGATGCGGACCGCGCGGAAGGGCTGAACTACATCGCCACCATCCACCACGGCATTGACATCGAGAACTTCACCTTCCGCGGGGAAGGTGGCGACTACCTCCTGTTCTTCGGTAGAATCCACCACGACAAGGGGGCAAAAGAAGCCGTCGAGATTGCAAAACACACGGGTCGCAGGCTCGTCATCGCCGGCGTTGTGCAGGACCGGGAATACTTCGAGCGCGAGGTGGAGCCGCACATCGACGGCGGGCAAATCTCCTACGTGGGCAGTGCAGGCCCGAGGCAGCGCGACGAGCTCCTGGGCAACGCCTACGCGCTCCTGCACCCCATCAACTTCAACGAGCCGTTCGGGCTCTCGGTCATCGAGTCGATGGCCTGCGGCACGCCGGTAATCGCCGTGAACCGCGGCTCCATGCCCGAGCTCATCACCCACGGCGCCGACGGGTTCCTCGTCTCGAATGTCGAAGAGGCCGCCGCCGCGGTGGGAAAAATCCCCGCCATTGACCGCGCCCGATGCCGAAAGACGGTCGAGGAACGCTTTACCGTCGAGGGCATGGCGGACAGATACTTCGAGGTTTACGAACGGATACTGGAAAAGAAGCAGGACAAATATGCCTGAGTCAATAGTCAAACGCTACAAGAACAACCCGATACTCACGAAGCGCGACGTTCCCTATCCCGTCGAGACCGTGCACAACGCCGGCGTGGTCAAGCATGACGGGCGCTATATTATGCTCTTCCGCTCGCACCGGCGAAACGGCCGCTCGATTATCGGCATGGCGCAAAGCGATGACGGCTTTTCCTTCAAGGTCCGCCCTGAGCCGTTCCTCGTGCCCTCAGAGGAGGGCGACTTCGCCCTGTATGAGGAGTACGGAGTAGAGGACGTCCGCATCTGCCCGCTCGAGGGCGAGTACCTCCTCACCTACAGCGCGTACTCCCGGCACGGCGTGCGCATCGCGCTTGCAAAAACAAGAGACTTCAAGTCTGTCGAGCGGGTCGCGCTTATTACGCAGGCGGACAGCCGCAACGTGGTCATCTTCCCCGGGAAGTTCGACGGCCGCTACGCCCGGCTCGACAGGCCGCACTCGGAGATATCGCCCTGGTCAATATGGATTTCCTACTCGGCGGACCTCGTCCACTGGGGCAGCTCGAAAGTGGTGATGAAGCCCGTACAGTACCACTGGGACGAGATGAAAATCGGTCCCGGCGCCACGCCCGTGAAAACCGACCGCGGATGGCTGCACATCTACCACGGGGCCTTCCCCACCATGGATGGGGCGGTCTACCGGCTCGGAGTGGCGCTTCACGACCTTGAAGACCCGTCGAAGGTCCTCGGCGTCTCGGATGAATGGATACTTCAGCCCGAGGACCCGTGGGAGGTTACGGGTTACGTGCACAACGTGGTTTTTTGCTGCGGCGCGGTGCCGGAGGACGACGGCACGCTGAAGATATACTGGGGAGGAGCGGACACGGTCATGTGCGCGGGCACGACGCGGCTCGACGACCTTGTGGAGATGTGTCTTAACCGGCCACGGCCGCCGATGTGATGCATCGAGTACACCAAGGAGAACAGATATGCGCCCAATCGTAATGGTCTCAAGCTGGCCGCCGCGCCTGTGCGGCATCGCAACGTTCGCCGAGGAGGCCCTGGAGTTCATCCGCAAGGCTGACCCCACGCGCCCGGCCTATGTTATCTCCCACACGGACGGCAGGGGCGAGTTCGTCAAGCCCGTCATCGACATGAGTCGCGAGGACTGGTACATCCCGGTCGTCGAGACGGTAAAGGAACTCGACCCCGAGGTCATCCACATCGAGCACGAGTACGGCCTTTACAACTACGTAAACGACAAGGGCGAGGGCGACGGGAATCGCGGGTTCCTCAAAATGCTCGACCTGCTCCGCGACTACCCGACCGTGGTCGAGCCGCACACCATCCACGGCAGGATGAAGGACCACGAGGAACGCTTTGTCAAGGAAGTCGCCGAAAAGTGCACCGTCCTCCTTTTCAAGTGCCACTACCAGAAGTGGCGTCTCAGGTGGTCCTTCGATGGCAGGGACTGGGAGGTTCCCGAGAACATTATGATCATTCCGCACGGCGCGCGACCAGACTTCCGCTGGGGGATTGACGAAGTCGACGACCTCAAGCGCGAGCTCGGGCTCGGCGAGTTCGTGGACAAGCACATCATCGGCCTCGTCGGCTGGATACAGTCGAACAAGCGCTGGGACATCCTCACAAGCATGTGGGAGGACATCTACCACGAGATACGGGAAGAGACGGGGGCGGAATGGTTCCTGTTCGCCGCCGGCTCGATGCGTGACCCGAACCACAAGTCGGACTACGAGAAGTACGTAAGCGAGATTAGGCTCCTTGAATCCGAGGGCATGGCCATGTACTTCGAGTTCGTGCCGCGCGGAGAGCTTTACTACAAGACGATGGCCGTCTGCGACTTCATTGTCCTGCCGAGCCTGGACGAAACCCAGTCGGGGACGCTTGCAAGAATCATCGCCCTCAACAAACCCTACATCACCACCTCGCCCATGGAAGGCCTCACCGCGCAGACCGTGGAAAGCGAGGGCGGGCTCTCCTTCACCCACAAGGAGGGGCTGAGAAAAAAGGTTATCAGGCTCGCAACTGACGAGGCCTTGCGCATGCGTCTGGGTGAAAACCTGAAGAAGTATCTTGATGAGACAGTGAGCTGGGAAGTGGTTGCAAGGCAGTACCTCGAGGCGTACCAACTGGCGAGCCGCGAGGTCCGCGAAGGCAAGCCGGTCTACATCCGCCCGGAGTTCTGATTGCCCCGTACCCAGCGTCCATCGAAAGGAAGCGGCGCTATGTCCAGAAAGAGAAAGAAGTACGACCTCAATTCCGTCGCCGTGATAGGTAACTACCTGCCGCGGCTGTGCGGCATTGCCACTTTCACGACCGACCTCTGCAACGCGCTGAGCGAGGAGCTCGGGGACCAGGGTGAAGTCGTTGCACTCGCCATGGACGACATCATTGGCGGGTACTCCTATCCCGAACGTGTCAAGTTCCAGCTCCGCGCGAACGTACAGGCCGACTACCTCCGCGCCGCCGACTTCGTCAACGTCAACCAGTTCGACGTCGTCATCCTCCAGCACGAGTACGGCATCTTCGGCGGCAAGCAGGGCGCACACATCCTCCGCCTCCTGAAAAACCTCAGGATGCCGATCCTCACGACGCTCCACACCGTGCTCGCCGAGCCGACGGACGAGCAGCGCGTCATCATCCACGAGCTCGCCAGATACTCCGAGCGGCTCATCGTCATGAGCGACAAGGCCCAAAATATGCTGCTTGACCCGTTCGAGATACCCGAGTCGCATATCACGTTCATCCCGCACGGCATTCCGGATGTCGCTTTCGTCGACCCGAGCTTCCACAAGGACCAGTTCGGTGTGGAAGACCGAAAGGTCATCCTTTCCTTTGGCCTGCTAAGCCCCGGCAAGGGCATCGAGTACATGATCGATGCGATGCCGAAAATAGTGGCGGAGCACCCGGACGCGGTCTACATCGTACTCGGTGCCACCCACCCGCATGTCAAGAAAGCCACAGGTGACGCCTATCGCCACGGCCTCCTGCAGAAGGTGAACAAGCTCGGCCTCGATGACTACGTGCTCTTCCACAACCAGTTCGTCAGCCTCGAGGTGCTCTGCCAGTACCTCGGCGCCGCAGATGTCTATGTTACGCCGTATGTCTCGCCCGCTCAGGTGACCTCCGGGACGCTGGCATACGCCATAGGCTCAGGCAAGGCGGTGGTCTCCACCCCGTACTGGTACGCCGAGGAGCTTCTGACTGAAGAGCGCGGGCGGCTGGTGCCCTTCGGAGACTCGAACACAATGGCCCGCGAGATAAGCGACCTGCTCTCCAAGGACCTCGAGCGCAACGCCATGCGCAAGCGGGCCTATCAGTACGCCCGACCGATGGTGTGGAAAGAGGTGGCTAAAAAGTACCTCGAGCTTGCGGTCGCCGCCCTCAAGCGCCGCGTCAGCTCACCCAAACCCCGGCACGGCGAGACCAAGAGGCCGAAGATTCTCGACGAACTGCCGGATGTGAACCTCGCACACTTGAGATCCCTTACCGACGACACCGGCATCCTTCAGCACGCCAACTACTCCACGCCTAACCGCTACCACGGTTACTGCGTGGACGACAACGCCAGAGCGCTTATCGCCACCAGCATGTACTGCGCCGTGCGCCAGGACGAGAGCGTCGCCCCGCTCATCCATAAGTACCTCGCGTTCCTCTTCCACGCGTTCGACCACAAGACCGGGAGGTTCCGCAATTTCATGTCATACGAGCGGACCTGGCTCGAAAAGGTCGGAAGCGAGGACTCGCAGGCCCGCGCCATCTGGGGCCTCGGGGTCGGGGTGAAATACGCGCTCAATGACGCCACCCGCGATATGGCGACCCGGCTTTTCCTCGAGGCACTCCGCAAGGTCGAGACCTTCTCCTCTCCACGGGCGTGGGCCTTTATACTGGTCGGTTTGCACGCATATCTCGATGTGTACAGCGGCGATGCCGCTACCCGCCGGCTGCGCATCGTCCTGGCCGAAAAGCTGCATGAGGCCTTTGTCAAGAACGCGGATGATGACTGGCCCTGGTGTGAGAATACCGTGACTTACGCCAACGCGAAGTTACCACACGCCCTCCTGCTTTCCGGGCAATGGATTCCGGAGCCCAAGATGCATGAGACCGGCCTCGAAGTCCTCGAATGGCTTCTCGAACAGCAGACTGCGCCCGACGGGCACCTCTCGGTCATCGGCAACTCCGCATGGATGACCCGTGACGGCGCGCGGTCCAATTTCGACCAGCAGCCCATTGAGATCATGGCGCTCGTGGAGGCGTGTGCGGAAGCCTTCCGCTCGACCGGCGACAAGAAGTGGCTCGAGCAGTCGCGGCGCTGCCTCGCGTGGTTCCTCGGGCGAAACGACCTCAACGCCATAATCTATGACTTCAAGACCGGCGGCTGCCGCGACGGCCTACAGCCCCACGGTCCGAACGCCAACCAGGGTGCGGAGTCCACGCTGGCGTGGCTGATCTCGCTCTTGACGATGTTTGAACTCCTCGGGCAGGAGGTGCTGGTAAGCCCCATGCCTACCGGCTCAGGTTAATAGTACCTTTATGCAAGGTACATCGCAACTTTTTCCGCCACAGAAAGCTACCGCCAGGGGTTCCGCAACCGGTTGCTTTCAGGTTTACGGTGCGAGCGGGTGCGTTAAATCTTAGGGGGTTGTTAAACAGAGAATCAGAGAGTTTTGGCGCGTTCATTCGGACTCATGGAAGCAACCATCAAGATTATAGCACTTCACGGTTGTATGTAACCACTGAAGTTGGCTGCTGTTTAGTTCCCTCTCCTCAAGGGAGGGGAAGTCTGTAACAGGTTACACTCACTCGTGAAGTGCTATAGCCGCCGGCTTCAGCCGGCGGATATTTAGCCGGCGGACTTGTCCGCCGTGTATTACACGTCGAGCAAGCTCGACGTGTAATTGAGTTTTTTACACGCGGTGCAAGCACCGCCGCTAAATATCCAAAAATGTGCCTGCGGCATATAGCGCAGCATACGTGTGATCCGCGGCGGGAGAATTAACTGGTCGAAGGTGGCGTTCCGAATCCTGTCTGTCTCGATATCGAGAGCGAAGTCCCACCTGTCAGCGGCGAGAACGGTCAGGAAGAGTTTCCTGCAGGTTATCAGCTCCTGCGCAACTGTAAGAGTGAGTCCAGTTCTTCCTTCTCGAGGTAGCGGTACTGGCCGGCGCTCAATCCGTGAGCGCTGACCGGGCCGATGGCGGTTCTTATGAGCCTTCGCACCTTGATGTCCTTGGCAGCCAGCACGCGGCGAATCTCCCTGTTTCTGCCCTCGAGGAGCACCACTTCCAGCTCGCTCCTGCGCTGGCCGCGGGCAGTGACTTTCACTTCGGCGAGGCGCATCTTCCCCGAAGAGGTCCACTCCGGGCTGGTCAAGTCCCTGACCTGCTGGTCGGACAGCCAGCCGCCGATTGTTATTCTGTAGGTCTTTGGCACGGCGTATCGCGGGTGTGTCATGCGTGCGTTCAGCTCGCCGTCATTGGTGAGAATCAGCAGGCCTTCCGAATCCTTGTCAAGCCTGCCCACGGGAAAGAGCCTCTGCGAGAAGCCGGGCACAAGCTCGAGCACGGAGCGCTGACCCTCCGCGGGGCGCGCGGTGCAGACGAAGCCCCGCGGCTTGTAGAGAAGGATGTGGACGGGCTTCTCACATTTGAGGAGCTCGCCGTCGCACCTGATTTCCTGTTTTGCGGTGTCCACGCTGGTGCCGAGCCTGGTTACGGTTTTTCCATCCACAGTGACGCGGCCCTCAAGTATGAGCCGCTCGCACCTCCTGCGCGAAGCGAGGCCCGCTTGTGCAAGCACTTTCTGCAGTCGTTGGACTACCACCCGAGGCTCCGTCGGCAGACTACTCATCGAACATCGGCAGCGACCTCACCGCTTCCTGCAGACTGTGATTCGTATGCTCAATAACACTGTCAACATACCTCTGGTCAGTGGGGTCTTGCGTCTGAGCCCGAATCTCGCGCAGCACGAGGATAGCTTTGCGGTAGTATGAAGCTGACGTGCGCAGCAGGCTCTCCCGGCTCTTGAGTTCGTGCATCCTTCTGGCCCGGGAGTAGTAATGGTCGCCGCTGGCAATCAAGCTGTTGGCTTTGCGGAAAGCGCTCTTCTGTGTCTTCGGGACCCGCGAGAGCCTGAAAGCCTCGCGCCTGATTTCCATCTCAGTCCTCGGCGTACTGCAGCCGGCAAACACCACCGTTAGCATGGCAGTTATCAGCAGCAATCTGCGCATTGATGACACCCCCCTATCTGCATACGGGCGCAGCACAGTGCCCCCTCGACTCGATTGACCCCAACAGGAACACCCGGATTATACTCTTTCGTGCGCATAAGTCAAACTGGATGACGGGCAGAAGCCAATTTGGTCTGGATGCGGGGGTACAGCGTGCGGTCAGTAGCTTGTGTCAACCCACCTGCGGCCGAGAGAGGGAAGCCCCGCGGCACGCACCTGGAAATGCCAGCCTCCGTAATGAATGAGGATTTCAGGCTTGCGAATCTCGTCACGGTCGAGAATCATGGAGACTGAGCCGTATGTCTCACCGTTTGGCCAGAGCAGGAAGATGCTGACGCTGGGCTTCTTGAATTCAATATCCGTCGCAGCCGACAGGAGGGTAGCCTGGCTGATTATCTCAAGTATCTGGTCAAGCCTGTCGGTATCGCCCGGAATTGTGAAACCCCGGGCACCAGTCACCCGGACGCGGGCCGAACCAACCTTGCCGGACAGCCCGCTCTTGAACTCGTGGAACTTCACCACCGCTTCCGGGGCCACCTCGCCCTCTATGTCCAGCCCGGCGCAGGAAATCAGCAGCAGGCAGCAAAGGGCGCAAATGACAGGTCTCGGTATCCCCACCCTCTCTTGGCCTCCGATAAGAACAGGCCTACCTTCCACCAGAGGATAGCACATTGCGGGGCAGAAGTCCAGCCCCGGTGAAAATGCAGGTGCGCCTGCAACTGCAAAGTGACTTGAATCTTGCGGCCGGGACTGTTAGAATGCGACCGACCCTGATACTTCGGAGGAGTTGATGTTCGTCGATACCCACGCGCACCTGGATTTCCCGCAGTTTGAGAGCGATATCGACGAGACGGTGCAGCGTGCGCTCGACGCCGGGGTAGGCCGCATTATCAACATCGGCACAACCGCGGAGGCGAGCCGCAAGGTGGTCGAAATAGCCGAGCGCTTCGAGGCTTGCTACGCCGTGGTGGGAGTCCACCCGCACGATGCGAAGGATGTTGACGAGGCGTGCCTGCGGGAGCTCGAGAAGCTCGGCAGGCACGAGAAAGTGGTAGCAGTAGGCGAGATAGGACTGGATTTCTACCGCAACCTGAGCCCGAAGGAGGCGCAGACGCGGGCGTTCGAGCAGCTTCTGGAGCTGGCCCAGTCGCTTGAGCTGCCAGTGGTGATTCACTCGCGCGATGCGACAGCCAAGTGCCTCACGATACTCGAGCGGCACCCCGGCCTGGGCGGCGTAATGCATTGCTTCTCCTCCAATCCCGCCAACGCCAGGAAGGCCTTTGACATGGGTCTGCATGTATCCTGCTGCGGGCAGGTAACGTTCCCCAACGCCGAGAGCCTCAGACAGAAATTCGCCGAGATTGGCCCGGAGAACTTCATGCTCGAGACCGACGCCCCGTTCCTCGCGCCGCAGCAATACCGCGGCAAGCGCAACGAGCCGGCTTACATACCTCTGATTGCCGAGGCGTATGCGCAGGTTTTCGGGGTGGCCCTCGAAGAGCTCGAGGAAATAACGACTGCAAACGCCAGGAAAGTTTTTGGAATTTGAGGAGAGTGAGTTATGAGAAGAGTGATTTGGCCTGCCCTGCTTCTTGTGCTGGCCTGCGCCTGCACCGTGGTGGACCGCAGCGAGGGGGACAAGCTCACACCCGAAGAGGTGAAGGACAAGAAGAGGCAGCTTGAG
>DAOVDS010000181.1 GCA_030669415.1 bacterium | reverse complement strand
GGGGCGCGCCGGGTATCTTCTTCTCAATCACCCGGCGGATTTTGCCCAGCTCCTCCATCAGGTTGCGCTGCGTGTGCAGCCGGCCGGCCGTGTCCACTATCAGCATGTCAACGCCGCGGGCGAGCGCGGCCTCCACCGCGTCGAACGTCACGGCTGCCGGGTCTGACCCTGAGGAGTGCCTGACAATATCGCACCCTATCCGCTCGGCCCAGATTGAAAGCTGCTCTACGGCCGCGGCGCGGAACGTGTCGCTGGCCGCAAGCAGCACCTTCTTGCCGGCATCGACGTAGTGCTTGGCAATCTTCGCAATTGAGGTTGTTTTGCCGGAGCCGTTCACTCCCGCCACGAGTATGACGGTAGGAGGCGCCTCAGCAATGAGTATGTCGTTGCCTTTCTCGGTAAGCCGGCGCCGAATCTCCTCTTTCAGGTACCCGAGCACCTCGCCGGACTCCTTTATCTCCTTGTTGCGGTACGCCTCCTTGAGCATCCCGACAATCGCCAGCGTGGTCTCGACTCCCATGTCAGCCGCAATCATCGCCTCTTCAAGCTCTTCGAGGAACTGCGCATCAATCCTGCGGCCTATGGTAAAAAGGCTCTTTACTCTCGTGGTGAAGACGCTGCGCGTCTTGGAGAGCCCGCCTTTGAGCTTCTCAACCGCTTTGCCGAAAATCCGCCAGACCATCAGTTGCGCTCCTTGGTCGTTATCATTCACCGTCCAGCCCGGTACGCTCCTTGTGGATGCGGTCCAGAATGGCATTGACAAAACGCCCCGAATCCGCGCTGCCGAATCGCTTGGCCAGCTCTATCGCCTCGTTTATCACCACTTTGGCCGGGACATCCGGGCTATACAGAAGCTCGTACATTCCTACGCGCAGGACATTGCGGTCCACTACCGGCATCCTGCTTACCGCCCAGTGCTCTGCCACCCGCTCGACAATATCGTCAAACTCGTCCCTGTGCTCAACCACCCCCGCCACCAGGATGCGGGCGTAGTCGTGAGTTTCAGGCTCCCTGGCGCGGTCGGCCAGGAAGGACTCGACCCGCTCCTGCGCAAGCTCGTTGGTGGCGTCATACTCGTAGAGAAGCTGAAGTGCCATCTCACGGGCCAGTGTGCGGCTCCTCAATAAACTCTCCTATATCTTCTCGAAGAGGTTGGCCATCTCGATGGCGCTGTTGGCGGCCTGGGCTCCCTTGTTGCCCGCCTTTGCCCCGGCCCGCTCAATAGCCTGCTCCAGCGTGTCGGCTGTGACAATTCCGAAAAGCGTCGGCACGCCCGAGCTGAGCGATACCTGGGCAACTCCCTTTGCAACCTCGCTCGCGATGTAGTCGAAGTGCGGTGTTTCACCCCTGATTACCGCGCCCAGGCAGACAACGGCGCTGTAGGCGCCGGATTCGGCGAGCTTCCGGGCAGTCACCGGTATCTCAAACGAGCCCGGCACCCGCACAACGGTGATGTCCGACTCCTCAACCCCGTGGCGCGTGAGCGAGTCCATCGCGCCGTCAAGGAGCCGCTTGGAAATAAACTCGTTGAACCTGCTCACAAGCAGCGCGAACTTCTTGCCCTTGCCTATCAGGTCACCTTCAATAACGTTAGCCATTTGCTCTCCCTTCTTTTGTTTCAGTCCGGTTTTATCACAAGCAGCCGAAGCTGCGTCATCTCTTCAATCGCGTATTTGAGCCCCTCGCGCCCAGCGCCCGAGTCCTTCTCGCCGCCGTAAGGCATGTGGTCAACCCGCCACGTGGGAATGTCGCCGATAATAACCCCGCCGACCTCCAGGGTCTCGAAGGCCCGGTTGGCAAGCGACAGGTCTTTCGTAAACACCCCCGCCTGCAGCCCGTAGCGGGAATTGTTCACCCTTGCGAGTGCCTCGTCGAAATCTGTGTACGGCTCTATCACGACAACAGGCGCGAACACCTCCTCACTTACTACCTTCATCTCACCTCTGGTGTTTGTAAGCACGGTGGGGAATACGAAGTTCCCGTCTATGCGATTGCCCGCGAGAACCTGCGCACCGGCACTCAGTGCTTCATCAACCCATTCCTTGGCGCGCCAGGCTGCCGTTGCATCAATCATCGGTCCCACGTCGGTATTTCTGTCAAGCGGGTCACCGACCACCAGCTTCTCTGTGCGCTTGAGGAAATCTCCGACAAACGCATCAAAGACCGACTTGTGCACGTAAATCCGCTGAAGGTGGATACATACCTGCCCGGCGTGCGCGAAAGCGCCGAACACGCAGCGGGGCAACGCCTTTTTCAGATTGCTGTCGTGATGCACAATAGCCGCCGCGTTGCCGCCAAGCTCAAGCGTCACGCGCTTCTTGCCCGCAAGGGTTTTGAGATTCCAGCCGACCGCAGCGCTGCCGGTGAACGAAAGCATCCTGAAGCGGTCATCACTAACAAACTTCTCGGCGAGGGCGCTTCTTGAAGGAAGGACCGAGAGAGCGCCCCGCGGCAGCCCGCACGAGTAAAGGATTTCGCCGAGAAGCAGCGCGCTGACCGGCGTTGCAGAGGCCGGCTTGACTACAATGGGGCAGCCGGCGGCGATTGCCGGCGCCACCTTGTGCGCGACAAGGTTAAGCGGAAAATTGAACGGCGTTATCCCGAACACCGGGCCCAGCGGGAAGCGTCTGGTAAGTCCCCAGCGCCTGTCGGCGTTCTTCACCCAGTCGAGTGAAAGCACGTCGCCGCCGATTCGCTTCGCCTCTTCCGCTGCCACGGTAAGTGTGTTTGCACAGCGGGCGACCTCGCCCTCGGCCAGCTTGATGACCTTGCCGCCTTCAAGCGCAATCATGCGCGCGAGTTCTTCGGTGCGCCTTGTTATTTCCCGGGCGGCCTTGGCGAGAATTGAGTGCCTTTCGAATGAGCTGAGTTTCGCAAGGGCAGGGGCCGCCGCCTGTGCCCGGCTGAGCGCCTTCTCGTACGCTGCCTCGTCGCCGAGGTGGACCTCGGCCACAACCTCGCCCGAGTAC
Source organism: bacterium (assembly GCA_030669415.1). Taxonomy (GTDB): domain Bacteria; phylum Planctomycetota; class SKW154; order SKW154; family DAOVDS01; genus DAOVDS01. The sequence continues at coordinate 5,787 of DAOVDS010000181.1, read as the reverse complement.
GGGCTCTTGACCTCGAGCTTCTCGCCCTCGGCAATTTCCTCGCCGCCAAGCAGATAACCGTATGTTTTCAACACACCCTCACGACAACTGTCTCCGGGCCTTCATTGTAGGTGCCCCGCAGTCACCTGTCAAGTCAAGGTCATGGTTTTGGTTCCAAGATACCCTTAATTTGCGGAGTTGCCGGGAGGAGTTGGATTCTCAGGCAAGACATGGACTTCCTCAGTTTGCACAAGCGATTGAGACATGACAGAGCCTGCGACGAACGTCACAGTATCTTGAGGCACTCTGAAGGGCCGTTTAGTTCAAATATGAACTTATTGATAATGTCTCGACCAAGCAGGCAAGGATCATCTGAGAGTTCCACTATAGAGATATTGGGAAAAACCCTTTCAGCGAAATTAAGGTTCACTATATGAACAGGACGCTCTTCCACACCTGTTGCACTGCCTATCTTCACTCTATCCACTGGCATTGAACCGAGTTTGTTAAGTACCTTAGAAGATAGGCAAGTGCAATATGCACCTGTATCAACTATGAATTCAATTTTTTTAGGGCTACTTTCCGGGATGATAGTGCTAACGGTAGCTTCAATAAAGGGAGCGCTTGGCGTTTCAGGAGATATCTTCTTGTATGGGTACATTAGCTCTCCGGAATAGGCCGCAAAGGTGATCTAAGATAATAGGTGGGTTCTTTACGCTGAACTTTTGCCACGCAGACCGGCCTACGGCCAAATCTTTTGAAAAACTCTTTCGCAACTTGTCCTTGGTTGACACCGGAAAAATGCACTTTCCCATCAGCATAAGCAACGTATTTATCCTCGTACTTCTTCAGCAGTTCGGGGAGATTTGCATAGAAATCATCTATCTCTTTCAATGCCTGTGCTCTTTCAGACACAATCTTCCCTTTCACACCCGCAACACGTTGGGACTCGGATTCAGAAGTAGAACCATCGAGTAATACACTTACTTTCAATGATGCGTAGTAGTAGGCCTCAATTTTCGCTGATGTGAGATTCAGTGCTTTTCTGAGAGGCCCAGTATCGTCCGTATAAATCGATTCGACGGCACCCCGTAAGAGCTCTGTGTACATTTCCACTTTGTCTTCTACTCGTATTTTGTCGAAAAGAAAGACAATCTTATGCAAAGAAGTATTGTTAGCCATCTTTCCTGTTTTTTTCACTTTTCTTCTCCAGAACGTTCTGAAGTTTCTCCAGCAACTCGTTTGCTGTCTTTGGGGTCATAACCAACCGGGTCAAGTGAGCCACCTGGACTGGCTTGCCTTTGGGGGTTTTGGCTGCGTTAAATGGGTCTATATAGCCGAAGTCGATCACTATTTCCTTAACTCTGTTGACCAACACCACGTTGGCGTATATATGGTCGATTGGTGGAAATGGCTGCGGAAACACCACATTGATTTGCCCATCAGGCATGTTATGCTCCTTTGACCAAGAACCTGCAGATGATTCTACACTTCTCTCGCGAGTTGTGTCAATCACAAATCCGTGGAGAAAGCGGCAACCGTAACAGTTTCTTGAAAACAAAAAACATGCGGGGGAAAGCTGAGATTCCCGATCTTCTGCCGCCAATTGCGCTCGCACTTATCCGCATCCTTGCGTTTGGAGCCACCAGGTTGTATAATGGCGGCGTAAGCAAGGAGGATAATAGAGGGAATCGAGATGGAAGCCAAGTTTCCTTCGATTGATTTGGTGCTCGGTATTGTACGCGGGGCCCTGACAGAGGACCTGGGCAGCGGCGATGTCACGAGCAATACATTTGTGCCAGAAGGCACGAATGCGCAAGGGCACCTAATGGGCAAGGAGGATTTCATCCTCTGCGGGCTGCCCGTGGCGGAGCTGGTGTTTCGGGAACTCGACCATGACTGCGGCCTGCTTGCCACTGCGGCTGATGGAGACGCAATCAAGAGAGGTACCGCTTTCGCCACCGTAAGCGGCAATGCGCGGGCGATACTCGCAGCCGAGCGCACCGCGCTCAATTTCCTGCAGCGCATGAGTGCGATAGCGACGCTTACCAGCAGGTATGTCGCGAAGGTCAAGCCGACGGCGGCACTGGTATATGATACGCGAAAGACCACGCCGGGCCTGAGAATACTCGAAAAGTATGCCGTGCTTGTGGGTGGCGGCAGGAACCACCGCATGGGTCTCTACGACCAGATACTTGTCAAGGACAATCACCTCGCGGTGCTTAACGCTGCGGGAGTTGATGTGTTCAAAGAGATAGAGAAAATGGACCGCGGGAAGCTGCCGCAGGTCGAAATTGAAGTCACGGGCGTGGCGGACGCGGTGCGTGCACTCGAGGCGGGCGCCGACATCATAATGCTCGATAACATGACGGTAGATGAGATGCGCGACGCGGTGCATGCGGTCAGCGGCAAGGCGGCCGAGTTGAGCTTGCCCGTGCCTGTGCTTGAAGCCAGCGGCGGCGTTACTCTCGAGACGATAGCATCTATTGCCGCGACCGGCGTGCACAGGATAAGCGTGGGCTCACTTACCCACTCAGTCAAGGCGGTGGATATCTCGCTTGAGATTGTGTGAAAAATAAGTGTAAGTTGCCGGCACTTTTTTGGATTGACTTGGGCCTTTGCGGTGTCTAATATGATAGGGAGACGACGAAAGATATCGAGTGGAACCTTTTTCATGGAGGAGGCGGCCATGCGCAAGACATGGGTGGTTGTGTTGGCATTTATCGGGCTTGCTGTCTTTGTGACAGGCTGCGGCGGCAGCAAGGATAAGCCCGGGTACGAAGACCCATACGGGTCGGCAATGGGTAATACCCCTGGAAGTAGGCCGGCGCCGGCCGCTACTGATGCCACCGGCGATACTGCCAGTGCAGGGGGGATTGCCACGGGTGACCCGACGGCGAGCGGCACCTGGGGGGTAAGGAAGCATACCGGTGGCGGCCAGGAAGGTCTGGGCGGCGTGGTCAGCGAGGCTGCGCTCAGAGAATTGGAGAGCGTTGGAAGAGATGTAGCGGCGGCGCACAAGCTGTACCAGCAGTATATGACGAAGAAGAATGTGGATGGCACAAAAGATACCGGGCTTCTGAACAGCGCGGTAGCCGCGCTGGAGCAGTTGATGCCGCGCATTGATGCCCTGCTCGACAAATACCCCGACAGCCCCGCGGTGCAGGAGAGCTTCAAGACTGCCAATGACGACCTCAGAGCTCTCAAGTACGAGCAGGAGTAGCCGATAACTGGAACACATGAAAGGCGTCTGAACAGTTCAGGCGCCTTTTTTTGGGGGAAGAGCTAAGATGCCGACAAGTGTTCCCGGGAAAGCAGTGTTAACGCTGGCAGTCCTGTCGGCGCTGCTAACAGTACTCGGATGTTCGGCCGCCCGGAGGCTTCCCCGCGAAAGCTCAGGCGAATCGGCGCAAGCTGCAGGGCCGCACGGTGAAGAACCGGGCGAAACTGCGCAGGCGCCGTCTGAGCAGCCTGCCGGGCCGAAGGAAGAAAGCGGTGAGCTGACCGAGGCCGAGTACAAGGAGTTGGAGAGCGTTGGAAGGGACATCATGCTGGCGCACAGTCTATACCAGGACTACTTCACGAAAAGGGCTGCTGATGGCACAAAGAACATGACCGTGTTGAACCGGGCGATAGCCATGTTGGGGCAGTTGATGCCGCGCATTGAAGCGCTGATTGACAAGTACCCGGACAGCCCCGTGGTGCAGGAATACTTCAAGACGGCCAACGAGGACTACAGGGCTCTTATGTTCGAGCAGGAGTAAGCCGCAGGGAGAGCTGCGGGGCGCCTGAACCATTCAGGCGCCTTTTCTTTTGTTGACTCGGTCGTGCTTTGGTGCTATTTTTGCATGTTTGTATGCCGGAGAGAGGCTAAATCAGCGTCATAACTTATGGAAAAGAACGCTGATTGGCCCGACTTGGGCCGCTCATGCTGTGATAGACAAGAGCAACTTTCCGGAAGGGGGAGAAGATGGCGGCAGGTATTGTTAGAAAATCTGCGCTGCTGTTGGTAACTGTGATGTTCCTTGTGGCGCTCGGGTGTTCAGGGAGTCAGAGCTCGCGGGGCAGGGATGAGGAGAACACAAACGCGCTGGATCTTGGTTATGCTATCAACCAGGAGCGTGTCAGCAGGGGAGCCAACGAGCTTGTATGGGATGTCAGCATTGCTGCCGTAGAGCAGGCTCATGCGGCATGGCTGGCCTCCAAAGACCCGCCGGGGCCATATACGTACCCTTATCAGGAAGAGGGCGAAGATGGCAAGCTCTTTCCCGCAAGGCTTGACGATTCGGGAGTGTCATACAGCGAGGCCCAGGAGTACGGTTGGGCTAGTGAAACTCTCACAAATTACGGGCTTGTGTTCAACCTGCTGCCTGAAGATGTTTTCGACCCCAAATGGGACAAATTCGGAATCGGATTCGTGAAACCACCGGGCCGCGATGCAGGAAAACGTTACTGGGTTATCGGGCTTGTAAACAATTAAAATAGCAAGAGGTTATGAAAAAGGCGGCGCTTGTGCGCCGCCTTTTTTTATGTGCACAGATGACAAATCAAATGCAGCTACGGCACAGTGATGCTGTCTCTTGCGCTGGCTGCGCCTGTCGAGAATACGCTGCCCGGGGTATATGTGAAACCTGTGTAGTAATATGTCGTGCCTGAGCTGACGCCGTAGTCGGTGAATGTGACAGTGCGTCCGGGCAGGAGCGGGACGACAACACGGGTCATGCCCGGCCCGGTAAGGTACAGGTGGGCCTCCGCATTGCCGAAATTGTGGTGGTACTCCATGAGCAGCTTGTGGACGCCCCTGGGCAGCATCTTGTAGCCGCAGTATTCGGTAACAGGCTGCGCGACCCAGCGGTCCACAATCAAATCACCGTTTATGTACAGCCTGGTGCCGTCCTCGGTAACTGTGTGGAAGTTGTACGGCCCCGGTGTCGCAATGTCGATTGTGGCGGACCAGATTGCCGAGAAGCGGTTGTCTGGAATTGGCGGGTTGCTGGGCGAGCCGCTGCCCCATGAAAAATCTATGACGGCATCCTGGCGGATGAGCGCAGGCGGGCCGCTCAGGTTCGGGTTGTCGAAGTATGCGCCGGTATCGGCCGAGTCGAATACCAGAACGCCATCGCCCGGGTCGGCGGGGAAGTCGTCTGTCCTGCGCCGTATGAGTAAGCCGTGCAGGCTCGGAGTCGCGGGATTTGTCCAACTGAGTATCACATTGCCATTATCCTCGGCGGCGCCAAAGCCGGTCAGCTCTCCCGCATGAGCTGTATTGTCAACTTCGAAATCGGCAGTCTCGACGGGAGTGCCTTCCAGTATATCCTTGGGGGTAAGCTGCAGCCTTACTCCCGTGTTGTTGTTCTCACCCAGGTCACGCCAGGCATCCCATACTACGGAGTATGTTTCCGTGGTTCCACTCGCCAGCCCCATTATGCTGCTGGCGTCTACCGTGCCCGCTGAGGCGCTCTTAATAGCGGCATCGTACCAGTTGGCCCCGCTGTCGGGCGAGTATTCCACCTTCACAGAGCAAGTGTCATTGGTAGGGTCATCCAGGGTGAAATCAAGTGCAACCTCGTATCTCTGGATACCTGATGGGTCAGTCAGGTTGACAGACGGCTCGCCGGTGTGCTCTACGCGGAACGGGTCGGAGTAGGTGTAGGTCGAGTAGGTGCTGCCGTCGTATGCGCGAATACGTACGACGTAGTCCGCGCCGGAGGAGACGCCGCTTGTATCCCACGTGTAGCTGCCGGCGCCGGCTGAGGTGCCGATGCCATCGAGTGTAGTTACAAGATGGGTCCAGGCAGGCTTGTGCTC
>DAOVDS010000201.1 GCA_030669415.1 bacterium | reverse complement strand
TACGCCCGTTTAGTACTGCGCGGACGTCGTTGTAGATAGTCTGCCTGGGCACTTCGAGTATCTCGGCAATCTCGCCCGCCGTGATGCCCCGCACCAGCAGCGAGGTGACTTTCCGGCGCCGCTGAAACACTTTCGTTCTCGGATAAGTCATGACCAACCCCTTTCTGAAGAAATCCAAATTCCAAAGCTCAAATGCCAAATCAAATTCCAAAGCACAAAATCCAAAAGACCGACAGGCTGCGCGTGTTTTCCTCCTTTCAGAAAAAGCCCAGAGTCCAAAACCAGTTATTAAACCACGGGTGAACACAGATGAACACGGATTAAGTTTCATGGCCCTCCTTTCTCTTTCCGGATTTCCCGCTCAGCGTTAGTAATTCTTGGCCGCGGCGCCTGCGCCGCGGTCTTTCCGCGGCGATGAACGCCGCGGCTTTGGGATTATCCCCTACTTAATTATACGCAATGCGAGGCAATATATTCCATAAAAACGTAAATAAACATAAAAAAGACGAAAAAGCTCTACTGGGTTGATTTTGGGTGGGGAGGATGGTATTATGCGTATGTTATGAGAAGAGCATTTCATGTCCTTGTGGTTCTGCTGCTTCTTGCCGCCTGCGGGGAGAAGGATACTCGTGACACCGCAGCCAAGGCGGAAGCCGAGAAAGCCTTCTTGAGCGCTGGAGGGTCAGGCAAGGTCGACAAAGTGAAGGAACTTCTTGCTGCCGGTGTTGATATTGGCGCAAGAGACGAATTCGGCGGCACAGCCCTTCATTTGGCGGCAGGAGATGATAATGCGGCGATTGCACGCCTTCTCATCGAATATGGTGCGGACGTTAACAGCCGGAACAAGGATAAGGAAACACCCCTGCATTACGCCGCTACTTGCAGCAAGGAACTTGTGAAGCTTCTCATTCAATGCGGTGCCCAAGTCAATTCACAAGACGAGCGCGGAAACACGCCTCTGCACGTTGCCGCCGAAATCGGGAACACAGACGTTGTGAAACTACTTCTTGACAATGACGCTGATGTTGCCCTCAAAGGAAAATCAGATGAAACACCGCTACTGACGGCGGCCTGTGGCGGTGATACTGAGACAATCAAACTGCTGCTGGCCGCAGGTGCGGACATTGAGGAAAAGGATGAGAATGGAGAGCAAGCATTGCATCGCGCCGCCTATGCCGGGAATATTGAAGCTGTCAAACTACTCATTTCCGCGGGAGCAGACGTCTGGTCGGAAGGTTCTGGAGGCGAAACCGCCTTGCACCACGCTGCGGCTGCCGGTCGTATGGAAGTCGTGAAGCTCCTTATCGGAAAGGGGGCAGGCGCCAACTCAACAGACGCCCAAGGCTCTACACCGCTTGACTTCGCCAAGATAAAGGAAATGATGGAACTCCTGCGCTCCCACGGGGCCAAATCCGGCAAGGAACTCCAGGAAGAAGACAAGTAGCCACCCCGCCTGCTATTGCCTGATGTTCCGGAAGCATCCGCCCGCCGTTGGGCGCGTCTGGCGCCCGTACGGCGGACCGTCAGGCATGGTGAAAGAATTCCGGGCCGCAGGCGGCGCGGGTAAACATCCGCGGGCTGAAGCCCGCGGCTTTCTGTGGTTTTGATTTATCTCCCCATGCTTGCGCATGGGGCTTCTGTGGTTGGGGTTTTCCCCACCAGTAAATGGTGGGGCTTTGGAATTATCTGTGTGAATCTGTGGTTCCGAATTTTATTACACGGCGGGATGAGGTGCGCGTGATAGTGCCCTCAGATGAGGTAGCTGACGGAGAGGCCGAGAAGATAGCAGGCGACGACGACGAACGAGACCCACGAGATGCGCCAGAAGAGATTCTGGCTTCGCCTGCGCACGGCAATGATTAGGGCGGTGGTGGCGATGAGCGCAAACACCGCGACCAGCAGGTGGGGCATACGATGCGTCTTTGGCGAGGTGATTATGGAGCCTTGCCTGTAGAAGATGTCGGATACGCCGATAATCATTATGTTGAAGATGTTGGAGCCGAAGATATTTCCGAGGGCCATGTCATGGAAGCCCAGGCGGGCCGCGGCGATGGTGGTGGCGAGCTCGGGCAGTGAGGACACGACCGCGAAGAAGAGCGTGCCTACGAAGGAGTGCGCGATATTGTATGTCGCGGCAATCTCATCGCCCAGGACAGACATGTAGAGCCCTGCCCCGACAATGGCGGCTGTGGCAAGGAAGCTGGCGATGAGGACGGGCACAATGCTTGTGGACTCGTACTTGGCCGGCCCGGATGGCTCCTCGCCGGGCCCGCTTTTCTTGTCATGGCGGTAGAGGTAGACTGTGGCGCCCACGTAGGAGACTATTATGAGCAGCGAGAAGATGTCCATCCCGAGAATGGCCGGCATCCTGAGCCACATCGGGAGCAGGAGCCCGCAGGCGGCCAGAAGCAGCATGAAGAAGCTTGCCGCACCGGTGACTGCACAGCGGGGGTTGGTGCGCGTGTAGAAGAGGCCGTGTACTATCACGACATCGGCGGCGACGAGAATCATGAGGTTAAAGAGGCACGAGCCCAGGACGTTGCCGATTGCGAGGTCGGGCTCTCCGACGTAGATAGTCGAGCCCAGCGAAAGCACCAGCTCGGGCAGCGAGGTGACCCAGCCCAGGAACACCATGCCGACGAAGACGTGGCCCAGGTTGAGCTTTTCGCTTATGACATCCGCGTAGCGTGAGAGCCTGCCGGCCGCAATCAGTATGACGGCGGAGGCGATGATAAATCTCGTCCAGAGCCAAGCGTGGTCCATAGCAAAACCAGCCAATAGCCAATATGCTCACTGCGTTCGCAGCCAATAGGCAATAGGGAAAAGAGCATGAAGTTTTATCTACTTTCCACACTATTGGCTATTGGCTATTCCCTATTGGCTTTCCTCAAGCACAGCGTGCGCGGCAGCGAGGCGTGCCACGGGCACACGGAACGGGCTGCAAGACACGTAGTCCATGCCTATGCGGTGGCAGAAGATGACGGAGTCCGGGTCGCCGCCGTGCTCACCGCAGATTCCGACCTTCAGGTTCGCGCGGGCTTTTCGCCCTTTAGCAATTCCCATCTCCATGAGCTGTCCGACGCCTTCCACATCGACAGTCTGGAACGGGTCGGCCGGGTAGATTCCCTGCTGGAGGTATTCCGGCAGGAAGCTGCCGGCGTCATCGCGTGAGAAGCCGAGAGTCATCTGCGTCAGGTCGTTGGTGCCGAAGGAGAAGAACTCGGCCACGGAGGCGATCTGGTCTGCGGTGAGTGCGGCGCGCGGTATCTCAATCATCGTGCCCACGAGGTACTTGACCCTTACGCCGGTTTTCTTAATGACCTCTTCGCATACACTGCGCGCCATTTGCACAAGTATGGCAAGCTCCTTGCGCTTGCCGGCAAGCGGGATCATTATCTCAGGCATGACTTTCACTTTGCGCCTCTTCGCCACGCAGGCCGCATCTATAATAGCTCTTACCTGCATCTCGTAGACCTCGGGGTAGGTAATTCCCAGGCGGCATCCCCTGTGTCCGAGCATGGGGTTGAGCTCGTGGAGGCGCGCAACCACCTCCCTTATGTGTGCAAGCGACTTGCCGGTGGCGGCCGCGACCGCCTGCTGCTCCTTCTTCTCCTTGGGCACGAACTCGTGCAGCGGCGGGTCAAGCAGCCGGATAGTGACCGGCAGGCCATCCATTGCCTTGAAGATGCCGGAGAAGTCCTTTTTCTGGAGCGGGAAGAGCTTGGCGAGCGCTTTCTTGCGGCCCTTGAGCGTCTCGGCGAGAATCATCTCGCGCATGGCGTTGATGCGGTCCTCGCCGAAGAACATGTGCTCGGTACGGCACAGGCCGATACCCTGGGCGCCGAACTTGCGGGCGATTCTGGCATCCCGGGGGCTGTCGGCATTGGTGCGGACCTTGAGGCGCCTGATTTTGTCGGCGTAGCTCATTATCTGCTTGTACCACCTGTTCTTTTCGGGGCTGGCGGGAACGAGAGGCAGCCTGCCCTCGTATACACGCCCGAGCGTGCCGTTTAGGGTTATCCAGTCGCCTGCCCTGTAGGTTTTGGACCCAGCGTGGACAGTGCCTTTCTTGACATCTATGTCCAGCGCGCCGCAGCCGACGATGCAGCACTTGCCCCAGCCGCGTGCGACGAGAGCGGCGTGGCTGGTCATGCCACCCTTTGCGGTGAGTATGGCCTGTGCCGCGTGCATTCCGGCGACATCCTCTGGCGAGGTCTCGTCACGCACCAGGACAACCTCGCGGCCTTTCTTGCCGCTTTCTTCAGCCGCCTCGGCCGTAAGGACAATCTGGCCGGAAGCGCCGCCGGGTCCGGCGGGAAGCCCGCGCGCAATCTCGCAGGCAGTCCTCTGCGCCTTCAGGTCTACCATGGGGTGAAGGAGCTCGTCAAGCTGGGAGGGCTTGACGCGGCTCACGGCGGTGCGGGCGTCTATCAGTTTCTGGGCGGCCATCTCGGCTGCCATGCGTACCGCGGCTGCGCCGTTTCTCTTGCCGGTTCGTGTCTGGAGCATCCAGAGCCGGCCGTTCTCGATTGTGAACTCGACATCCTGCATGTCGCGGTAGTGTTTTTCGAGCCTGTTGCGAATCCGGACAAGCTGGCTGTAGAGCTTGGGCATCATCTCTTCGAGGCTGAGCAGGTGCCTGGTGAGGGCTGTCTTTCCCTTTCTGTTGAGTGGGTTGGGTGTGCGGATACCGGCGACGACATCTTCGCCCTGTGCGTTTACGAGCCACTCGCCGTAGAAGGTGTTTTCTCCCGTGGCTGGATTGCGGGTAAATGCCACGCCTGTGGCGCACTTGTCACCCATGTTGCCGAAGACCATTGTCTGGACATTGACGGCGGTGCCCCAGTCGCCGGGGATTCCCTCAATCTTGCGGTAGGCAATGGCGCGCCTGCCGTTCCAGGACTGGAAGACAGCACCTATGGCGCCCCAGAGCTGCCTGACGGGGTCGTCCGGGAAGGATTTGCCAAGCACTTTCCTTATCCTTTTGCGGTAGGCGTCAACGAGGGTTTTCAGGTCATCAACCGTCAGCTCGGTGTCGTCCCGGCAGCCTCTCTTCTTCTTGAGCCTGGCCAGCTCATGCTCGAGCTGTATGCGAATGCCCCTGCCCTCCCCGGGCTCTATGCCGGCGGCTTTCTCCATCACGACGTCGGAGTACATCTGCATGAGCCTGCGATAGGCGTCGTACGCGAAGCGCTCGTTGCCGGTCCTGGCGGCGATGCCCTTTACCGTCCTTGTGGTCAGGCCGATGTTGAGGACCGTCTCCATCATGCCGGGCATGGACTGGCGGGCGCCGGAGCGCACCGAGAAGAGGAGCGGGTCATTCTCGTCGCCGAACTTCTTTCCCATTATGCGCTCGACGCGCCTGAGTGCTTTTGCCACCTGGTCTTTGAGCTCGCGCGGGTAGCGCCTGGTGTGTTCGTAGAAGTAGGTGCAGACCCCGGTGGTCAGGGTGAATCCCGGCGGGACGGGGATGCCCATGCTCGTCATCTCCGCCAGGTTGGCGCCCTTGCCGCCCAGGAGATTCTTCATGCCGGCATTGCCGTCAGCTTTGCCTTCACCAAAGAAGTAGACATGCTTGCTGGCCATGCGTTCCTCCCCAAGATTGCCCCGAGAATGCCAAGATGTTTCACTCAGGAGAATGTACGATGTCAAAGCGCAAACCTTATCACAGGCGCCCGACGGGTGTCAAGAAGATTGCGTGCAGGCGCGCCGGGTCACAGGGGCCTTGAAATCAGGAAGCCCCGGGTCTATGACCCGGGGCTTATTCGAACCCCGCCGCACAGCGGCGGGGCTTCAGAATCCACCCGCAACTCGGAACCGCTGCGCGAGCGCTACGGTTGAGTGATTGTGTGCAACTGGTTAATCGCGGCGTCTGTGACCTGCTGGATGGTGGTGCCGCTGGCGCCGGACCAGATTACGTCGATTGTGTAAGGCGTTGCGTGGTTTCCCATGCCGAAGTGTGCAACCAGGCTGTTCTGACAACCAGTTCCGTTCGACCCGCCAACCTGGCGGGTTATTGTATCGGGGGTGATGCACGGTCAGGTCACCCTTACTATGGAGCCTATGGCGGCCTTGTTTGCGGTCGTCCCGGTCAGCTTCACCCGGAGATAGTTGAACCGGTCATGGTTGTTCTTGAAGAGATAGACCTGGTCGGAGGCGCAGATGAATATGTCGGGCATGCCGTCGCTGTCGTAGTCGGCGCTGGCGCAGCCCAGGGGGTTCTGGACTGCCAGGGCTGCACTGCCCGCAACGTCGATGAACGCGCCGGTCCCGTGGCCGTTATAGAGTTTCCCCGTGCCATCCTCATTGCAGAGGTAGAAGTCCAGGGCTGTGTCGTTGTTGAAGTCGAGCCACGCGGGGCAGAGGGCCTTGTCGGGCGCCGTGACGTAGGAGAAGTCATACCAGTCCTCGAAGTCACCGACGGTGAAGTTGATGAAGAAGTGGGTCTTATCCTCATACGCGGGGTGGGCGGGCGAGCGCTGGTTTGTGACAAGCAGGTCGAAATCAGTGTCGTTGTCGAAGTCGCCCCACGAGGCGCCGCTGGAGGAGCCGAAATAGCCGGAGCCTTCGTCCGTCCCCTCAACTTCCGCCGTTGCGGCGGCGTTTGTGAAAACGCCGGAGCCGTTGTTCCTCCACAGGAAGTTGGGCCCGAGCTTGTCATTGGCAACGTAGATATCCAGGTCGTTGTCGTCGTCGTAGTCACAGCATACGACTGCGCGCCCTACCTGCTGGGTCACTCCGGCGATTCCAGCCGCGGCGGTGGCGTCGGTGAAGGTGGTGTCACCGTCGTTCATATAGAGCCTGTCGGGCGCGGCAGTGCCGCTTCCCGGCGGGTCCTCGTAGTTTGCGACGTAGAGGTCCACGTAGCCGTCGCCGTCGAAATCGCCCCACGCGCAGGCGCGCGATTCGTAGTTCTCGGAGACGCCCGCGGCGGTGGTTATGTCGGTGAATGTCCTGTCGCCGTCGTTGAGATACAGGCGGTCGAGGCTGTTTGCCGTCGCATCCTCGTAGCCGGAGCAGAAGAGGTCGAGGTGTCCGTCGTTGTTGATGTCGGCCCAGGCCGCGCCCGCGCCGCCGCCGGCCGGGTCTATGTCGGCGGCGACGGTCGTCTCGGTGAACGTTCCATCGCCGTTGTTGCGAAACAGCCTGCGGCCATCGAGAATCAAATCCTCATCATCGTCGCCGTCGTAATCGCCCCAGGCGACGTAGGTGGCAGTCACGCCGGAGAAGCCTGCCGCGTCAGTCACGTCAGTGAAAGCGGTCACGTAGAGCGGCGGCCCGAGGTATCCCGGGTCGTCGTCATCGCTGCTGCACCCGAGCGAACCTGCCGTCAGGCAGGCCAGCAGGGCAACGCCGAGCAGACAGTGCCGGTGAGATTTCATCCTGTCCATATCCTGTCCTCCCAAACCCCGGTGAGCTTACGCACCGGGCTTGCCTCATTGCGTGATTTCATTGTGCCATAAACTCCCCTCTACTTCAAGGACGCAAATCCGTGGCACGGGCCGGTTTTTTTTCTTCACGGTGATATTCAGCATTTGACGCGGCACTGCGAATCCGTATAATCTGAAAGCACAGAATCGGTTTGGGGGCGGTTTTTTACGGAACAGTGGAGAGGGAGAACCTTATGCCTGACACAGAACTGCCGGAACCGTCAAACGCGACGGTCATATTTGTGCTGGGGCTGCTCGGGATCCTGGTTTGCGGAGTCCTCGGGATAATCGCGTTCTTCATGGGCAAGACCTACAAGCAGCAGGTGGCCCAGGGCCTGGTGAAGAGCAACGGCCTCGCGGATGCAGGCTACATCCTCGGCCTAATCTCGTTCATAATCCTTATCCTGCAGATTATCATAGTCATTGTTATGGTTGGCGCAATGTTTGCCGTCGGCACTCAGATGCCTCCCGTGCCCGTGCCTCCCGGCATCGTTTAGTAGCATGGCAGGGGAGTTCGGCATCTACTAACGGCCAGTGTTGCGGTTCTTGCGATGTATAAGGGGTTGCGTCCCTCAGGCGCGCAGCCTCTTTTCCTGGATATTTGGATATTTAGCGGCGGTGTTCTCAGTTACACGTCGAGCAAGCTCGACCGCTAAATGACCTCATCAAGCCCGGCGCACTTACAGCCGGAAATCGCCCTCGTGCGC
>DAOVDS010000041.1 GCA_030669415.1 bacterium | reverse complement strand
ACTTCCGTCAAGTTGCTTGCGAAAATACTCGAAAGCGACACCACAATCGAGAAGTTCCAGGTGCTGCTCTTCGATGTCGGCGCACGGTGGCTCCTCGAGCCTGAAGGGTTCTGGCTCGCCAACACGCAGGAGGGCCGCAAGAAAGCGTTTGCCCGGCTGGATGAAGTGCTTCTGGAGGGCGCGACGGATTTGAGTATCGCGCTTGAGAAGCTAAGCGCGCAGGAGGCGCTAAAGGACAAGCCTGTCAATATCTTCCTGCTCTCCGACGGGCAGGTAAACTGGGGCGCCACGGCAGCGGACCAGCTTGTCGCGCGTTTCGAGAGGAAGGCGAAGTTCCCGCACAAGTTCTTCTGCTACCGCACGGGCCTGAGTGCCGAGAACCTGGGACTTTTTGGCATGCTGAGCCGGGGCGGCGGCGCGATATTCAACTGCTTCACCGAGGACGCCATCGAGAAGGTCGCGACCGCCCACAGGAGCCAGTGCCTTCAGGTGACTGGTGTCAGTGCCGCGGGCGCCGCCGGTGTCAGCGAGCTGCTTGTCGCAGGCCGCAAATGCGCCCTGTACCCGGGCGGCGAGATGGTTGTAGCCGGAAGATGCGCGAAGGCCGGCGATGTCGCGCTTGAAGTCTCAGGCACCTACGGCGGCAAAGAAATGAAGTTCAACTTCCCGCTCGCCGTCGGCAGCAAGAGTGAGCTCGCCCCGAGGGCCTGGGCGGAAATTGCGGTCGCAAGCCTCGTTGCGCTGAACAAGCCGGAGCTCGACGAGCTTATTACCGCGTACTGCCAGCACTTCTCCATCGGCTCGAAAGTCGCATCATTCCTGGTTCTCGAGACTGAAGCAGACTACAAGAGGTTCGACATTTCCGGGGAACTCGGCGAAATAGATGTCAAAGACGTTGCCGGGTTCCTTGAATCGCAGTGGCGCGATGCCAGCGAAGAGCTCAGCGCACAGGAAAGGTTCAAACGGTTCGTGGCGCAGATTGAGGAGCGCACGAAGCTGATATCCGGCCAGAGCGGCGAGTATGTCAAGAAGCTGCTCGGTGCCCTTGACTCGAAGGACTACGAGCTTTCGCAGTCGCTCTCGGCGGACAAGGTGCTTCTCAAGGCGGAGGTGGGGCAGGACTACCTGGCCTCACGCGGGAAGAGGCGCCGGGACGTGGATGTCTACGCCCGGGAGGCGAAGCGGCGCGGGCAGAAGAAGGAGGCGGGCGCGGCCCTGCGAGCACTCTCGTGCGTTGTCGAGCTCTACCCGGGCCGCTGCGACGCCCTGCGCCTGACTGCATGCAGGCTGCTCGAGATGGGCGAGCCGGCGTGCGCTGCGGGCCTCTTCTGGCGTGTGCAGGAGTCGCGTCCGTTCGAGCCGCAATCGTACCGGGACCTCGCGCGCAGCTACGAGCTTGCGGGCAGGCCCGGGCTCGCCGCCCTCCAGTACGAGATACTGCTTGCGGGCAAGTGGCACAACCGCTTCCTGTCGCTCAAGCAGGTTGCCCTCGAGGAATACAGCATGCTTATGCGAACTGCCGTAAGGGAGAAGAGCGTGAATGCGCGCCTTTCGGACCTGTTTGCCGCCCGGCTTGCCGCACTGGCGAAGGCCGGGGGGGAGGCTGACCTGCGCGTGACAATCTCCTGGAACACTGACAACACTGACGTTGACCTGTGGGTAGTAGAGCCTGACGGGGAGAAGTGCTACTATCAGCACAAGCAAACCAAGAGCGGCGGGACGCTCCTCGACGACCTGACCCAGGGCTACGGCCCGGAGCGCTACCACACGCAGAAGGCGCAGAAAGGTCTCTACACCGTCAAGGTGCACTACTTCGCCACAAACCCGAACCTGCTCGGCGGCGAGACATACGTGACTGTCACCGTCACGAAGTTCGCCGGGACCGGCAGGCAGGAGGTGCGGCGCTTCAACGTGGTGCTGAAGGAAAGCAAGCAGGCAGTGGAAGTGTGCCAGGTCGAGTTTTGAGCGCGTTTCCTGCCGCGCACATCTATTCGGGCAAATCAAATCAGGCTGGCCGGCGGAGCGATTTTGGTTTCAGGCAAGGCCACACAAGCGGTGCCGTAGGCACACTATCCAAACATGAAATATCCGGGCTAAACAGGGCGCCATTGCGGGAAATTGGTTGCGGCCCTGCGCTTCCGGGGTTATACTGATTCTAAATGACTAAGAAAGCTCAAACAGAGGGACTTGATGGAGGCCAGGTGGATAGTTCGTGAGAGCGACCCCGACCTGTCACGAGAGTTAGCGCGCAAGCTGTCCGTTTCAAACGCGCTCTCGTCCATTCTGGTGGCTCGCGGTTTCACCGATGCGGACAGGGCGCGCGCCTTCCTCGTGCCCCGGCTCGACAACCTTCACGACCCGTACCTTTTCAAAGACATGGAGAAGGCCACCCGGCGCGTTCTCCAGGCCGTGATGAAGCGCGAGAAGGTGCTTATCTACGGCGACTACGATGTTGATGGCATATCCTCCACCGCGCTGCTTTACTCGCTGCTTCGCATGGTTGACGCCGATGCCGGCTACCACATCCCGGACCGTCTGGAGGAGGGCTACGGAATCAAGCCGGAGCGGCTCCGGCAGGCGGCCCGTGACGGGGTGGGGCTCCTGATAACTGTGGATTGCGGCATATCGAGTATCGAAGAGATCAAGCTTGCCAATGACCTTGGGATGGATGTGGTGGTTACAGACCACCACGAGCCGGCAGAGGAGCTGCCGCCGGCGGTTGCCGTGATAAACCCGAAGCGTGCGGACTGTGCCTACCCGTTCCGCGACCTGGCCGGGGTGGGTGTTGCGTTCAAGCTTGCCTGGGCCATTGCGCAGAGTTTTTCGCCCACAAAGAAGGTATCCCCCGAGTTTCGCACTTTTCTGCTTGATGCGCTGGCCCTGGTTGCGCTGGGGACTGTGGCGGATGTGGTGCCGCTTGTGGATGAGAACAGGATATTTGTCAAGTTCGGCCTCAAGGCGATTGAGAAGACGACCAATCCAGGCTTGCGGGCGCTGCTGGAGAGGACGAGGCTTGCCGGGCAGGAACTCAGGTCAAGGGATATCGCCTTTCGCATCGCGCCGCGGCTCAACGCGGCCGGGCGCATGGGCCGCTCGGACCTCGGCATGGACCTGTTTACCACTGACTCGACGCGGGCGGCGGAAGTAATCGCGGCTGAGCTTGAGCGGGAGAACCGGAACAGGCAAAAGATTGAGGGCGAGATATTCAACCACGCGATGGACCGCATAACAAACTCGGGCGGCGCGCAGGCCAAGGTCATCCTGCTGGCCCAGGAAGGGTGGCACCCCGGGGTGACTGGTATTGTCGCGTCAAAGCTCGCGGACGCGCTCAGCCGGCCGGTCGTCCTGATTGCCGTGGCAGGCGAGACAGGCAGAGGCTCCGCCCGCAGCGTGGCGGGAGTGCATCTCTACGAGCTTCTGAAGAGCTGCAGCGACAGGCTGCTCGGGTTCGGAGGTCACGCCTTTGCGGCGGGTTTTGAGATTCGTGCGGAAGACATCGAGTGTTTCTGCACGGAGCTTTCACGCGAGGCGGACAGCTTTGTGTCGGAAGAATCGCTCAAGCGCCAGCTCGAGGCGGACTTCCGCGCACCGCTGGGTGAGCTTAGCATGCAGATGGTGCGGGAGCTGGCGCGCCTGCACCCGCATGGCGAAGGCAATCCGGAGCCCCTCTTCCTGAGCGAGAGGGCGTTAATAGTCGGAACGCCGCGTGCAATCGGCCGGGATGGTACACACCTCTCCATGCAGTTGAGAACGGGTGATGTCATGTTTCGTACAGTGGGCTTCGGCATGGCAAAGGCGCTCGACAAGCTGAGTGGTGCCGGGGAGATTTCCATAGCCTACATTCCCGTAATCAACTCGTGGGGGGGGACTGACACGGTGGAACTTGAGCTTCGCGATATAGCGGTGGGCGGCAGGTCGGTGGTGTACGACGATGACTGAGCCATTGAAAAACGGCGAATGCTGCGCGATAATACCCGCCTACCAAGAGGGCCCACAGGTGGGGCGTGTCGTGCGCGGCGCACTTAAATACGCTGCCGAGGTGCTTGTCGTAGACGACGGCTCCAGCGACGACACCGCCGAGCAGGCCATGGCCGCAGGTGCGCGCGTCGTGCGCCACAAGCGCAACATGGGCAAGGGCCTGGCCCTTCTGACCGGCATTCGCTATGCCAGCGAGCGCGGCTACGAGGTAGCGGTCACACTCGACGGCGATGGTCAGCACGACCCGGCGGAGATACCGAAACTCCTGGAAGCGCTGCGGGGCGGCGCCGACATAGTCGTGGGCTGCCGCATGGGAAGACCGGATGGCATGCCGCTTCAGAGGCTTTTGACGAACATGGTCATGTCAGCGGTGCTGCGAATCCTCACCAAGTGCAGGCTGCGCGATACGCAGTCGGGTTTCAAGGCGCTGCGTGTGCACAAGGTGCGCCAGCTCGGGTTTACCACTTCGCACTTCGACTGGGAGTCGGAGCTGGTAATAAGGGCCGCCCGCAAGAGGCTCCGAGTGTGCGAGGTCGATGTCAAGTCGATATATCTGAACCATCACCGGAGCAAGATAAAAGTTCTATCGGACACGGCCCGTTTTGTGAAGCTGGTCCTGTCAAACATCGTATACTGACCGGAAGGTGCAGGCCCCCGCGATGCGTGCGTGGATGAAACTGGCAGTTACCATGGCAGTGATGCTCCTGCCGGGTGCCGCAGGCGCCCAGGAGGCTGGGCAGACTTACGCCGAGGCTGTCTATCAGGAGTCTGTTACTGGTGACCTGGGCCAGGCCATAATGCTGTACAAGCAGGCTGTTGACACAAGCCGCGACCCTTCACTTGTTGCACGGGCCACGCTGCGGATAGGCAACTGCTATGACAAGCTCGGCCAGACCGGCCTGGCCCGCCAGGCTTACCGCAGGGTTGTTGAGAACTTCGCCTCTCAGACAGATGCCGTGAGACTGGCGAAGCTTGCGCTTCTTACGCTTGGGCCCGGGGAGCACGAGCTCAAGGAATGGTCGGACAGGCTCAAGGCGGAGGTCATACACCTCAAGACTGCTCTTGACGCGGTGAATTCGGGTATCGCCGAGGTGAAGGCCCGAATATCCGGGGAGGGGGGAAAACCGAGTGAAGAGGCGCTGCGTACCTTCGAGCAGATGATTCAGCGTGAGGAGACCCGCTCCAAGGTGAAGCGCTTCCTCGCCTCCCATTACTTCAGGACTGCCGTCGGGGCTTACCAGGCGCTCGATTACGAGCGCGCACTGGAGGAGTTGCACATCGCCTACAGCCTTCGGCCCGACGACGAGCTCATCCGCGGATACCTCGAAAAAACAGAGTTTATCCTTGGCCGGCGGCCCAAGCTCACCCCGGCTGCAATGAACCGTGCGCCTGACGACCCCAGCGCCATGTTGCTCAAGGAGCTTGAAGAGATGTACAAGCTGGCAGCGGCTGCCAGAGAGGATGGGGACTACCGCATGGCTCTTGCGGCGGTCGAGGAGCTTCTTGACCGGGTGCGATGGACGGATGACAAGCTTGTCACAAACGATGTGAAGAAGGTGCTCGAAAAAGCGGAAATTCTCGCCCAGGAGTGCTTGATAAGGCTCTATCCGGCGCAGTCGCGGCAACTCAAGATGCTCAGCAAAGAGCGCAGGGAGCTCTCGGAGAAACTCAAGCGCAAGCTTGGTGAAGTACTCTCTTCTCCCACAGAAGTGCGACAATCGACGCCTGCCGTCCTCGAGAGGGCTCGCGAACTCGTCAGTGCCGGCAGGCTGCCTGAGGCAAAGGAACTGCTCGAAAGGCATCTCGCCGGTGCGGGTGAGACGCCCGAGGTGCGAGTGCTGCTCGATGAGATTGACCGTGCCGTGCGCCGCGAGCAGGAAGAAGGTGAGAAGGACGCCAGATTCAGCGTGCAGGCGGCCGCGATAGTGCTCCCGGCCAAGGAGACAAACATCCTGAAAATTCCCTTCAAAGCGCTCAAGCCTGCAGAAGGCGAAGGAGTGCCTTTCGCCTGGGCCGTTGTGGATGAGAAGAAGGGCAGGGAAATCCTCTCGGTTGCGGCCCTTGTTGCGCGTGAGGCCCTCGGGAAGTTCCCTGACATGAACGTCGCCCCCGGTGAGAGGGGCTCGGGCTTTCTCGGCAGTTCCATGACCTACGTCTGCGGCTACCGCAGGCGACCCGGCGCCGGCAACAACGGGTACGAGCCGGTGAACGATATCGTGTTTCAGGGCATAAAGCTCTTTGTCACACCCGAGGCGAAAGCCGGGAAGCTCGCGCTCAAGGTGGAGGCCACGGTCTCGGTCATAGTGGGAGAGCCGCGCGTGGTCCAGACCGAAGGCGGCCAGATTGAGATTCCACGAGTCTACCAGGTGGTGCTCAAGCACACTTTCAAGTGCGAAGCGGGCCAGTACATCGTAGTAGGCTCATTTCCCAACACGCTCGTGGCCGGCACTGCCAAAGACACGAAGCAGAAGGAAGACATGTACCTGCTTCTCTCGGCGAAGAAGGCTGCACCGGCGCCCAAGACGGGCGGGAAATAGTACCGTCCTGAAGCGAAGAAAGAAGGACAGCTCTGAGGAGCTGTCCTTCCTGTCTTGCTCGGCTCGTCCGAAACTACCCGAGGGCGACTTTCGCCAGTCTCTTCGACGGGTCGAAGTTCATGCCGTACTTGTCGTCCCCGTGCACGAAGAGGTAAATCCAGCCGACAACGTCTTCTTCAAACAGCGCTGCTTTCGGGAACTTGGCTTCCAGTTTCGCCACGCGCTTCTTGCCTTCGGCAATAACCTCCTTGCGCGTCCCGAAGAAGAGCGCGCCGGACAGGCATGCGGTCACGCATGCAGGCTTCTTGCCCGCCTCCTGCCGGTCGAAGCAGAAGGTGCACTTCTTGACTGTCTTCGTCTCCGGGTCGTAGCGTGGCACATCATACGGACATGCTTCCCTGACTTCGTCGAACTCCTCCTTCGTGAGCGTCATGGATTGGTCCGCGACGACCGCGCCATTATCATCCCGCCTCTTCATGGGAGTCTTGTCAGGTATCACAACGCAAGGCGGCGTAACGCAGTGCCTGCACTGGTCCTTGCGGAACAGCCACGCCAGCTTGCCGCCTTCCTCGACCTCGCGGAACGTCACACGCGTAAACGTGTTCCACTCGAGGTCAGGCGGGTTCTCGTAAGTCCCTTTGAAACATGTTTCGCTGGCAGGGTTCTTGTTCCACTGCTTGCACGCGACCTGGCAACCACGGCAGCCGGTGCAGCGCGAAACATCCACTAATACAGCCATCTCGGCCATCTATGTCCTCCTCTCGGCTGCTTAAGCCTTCTTGATGTCGCACAGGAACGCCTTGAACTCGGGGATACGGGTATTGACATCTCCAACGTGAGGCGTCAGCAGGTTGGCTGAAACGCCCTTGGAGCCGCCGCAGTACCCCCAGTGCCATATCACACCGACCTGGTGCACAGTCTTGCCGTTGATATTGAACGGCTTGAACCGCTTGGTCACCGCAACCCTCAGCTTGACTGTGCCGCGGATGGTGATAACCTTCACCATGTCACCGTTCCCGATACCCTTCGCCTTGGCGAGCTCTTCGCTCATCTCGACAAACGGCTCAGGCATGAGCTCGTTGAGCCACGGCAGGTTCCTGGTCATCATGCCTGCCTGCCAGTGCTCGCTCACGCGGTACGTCGTGCAGACAATCGGGAACTCACCCGGCTTGGCGAACACGTTCGGCGGGCACACGGCACCCGGGCCGCACTTCTCGTCGTAAATGTGAACCGCCGGCGTGTTCTGCGACTTGTTGAGCAGGTTCGCCGCCGGGCTTTCCATCGGCTCGTAGTGTTCCGGGAAAGGCCCGTCAGCCCTGCCCGCGCCGAACAGCCGCGCGTGGCCTTCAGGCTTCATGATAAACGGGTGCTTCGTGTCGGCTCTCTTGGTGCCGTCCGGGTTCTCCATCGGGTACCAGCCGCCATCCGGCACGTCGCCTACCCACTTCTTGGTGACGTACTTGCCATCCTTGACCTCGCCGGCGAACTCGACTACCGGGTGTTCCTTGTCCCATGGCTTGCCCTTGAGGTCTACCGACGCGCGGTTGTAAATAACGCGGCGGTTGACAGGCCAGCACCATGCCCAGTTCGGGTACATGTTCACCTTGGTGTTGCCATCCTTGCTGCGTCTTGCCATCATATTGCCGGCTTCGGTATAGGAACCGCAGTACAGCCAGTTGCCCGAGCAGGTCGAGCCGTCATCCAAGAGCTTCGTGAAGCTCGGCAACTGCTTGCCCGTCTTGATGTCGTAGCCGTTGATTTCCTTGGCCACCTTGTGCGGGTCCGGGTGGTCGCCGTAATCCCAGTTCATGTCAACAATCGGACCCGGGAACGTCCCGCCCTTCTTGTACAGCTTTTTCAGCCTCTTGGCAAGCTGGTCGAGAATCCACAGGTCGTCCCTGGAGTCGCCGACCGGGTCAACAGCCTTGTAGCGCCACTGTCCCCAGCGTCCAGAGTTGGTTATCGAGCCTTCCTTCTCGTAGGAAGCGGCTGCCGGCAGCAAAAACACTTCAGTGTTAATGTCGGCCGGTTTCGCGCCTGGCGCATCTTTCCAGAACGCCGCCGTCTCGGTCTCCCACAGGTCAACCGCGACCATCCAGTCGAGCTTCGCCAGCGCGGCGCGCTCACGCAGCGCGTTCGGGCCACCCACTGCCGGGTTCTGACCCCATACCATGAAGCCCTTGATAACTCCCTGGTACATCGCCTCGAAAAGCGATATGTGGGAGTAGTTGGCCCCGCGCTTGGGCAGGTAGTTGAAGCAGTAATCGTTGCTCTTCTTCGCAGCCTTGCCGTAAAACGCCTTGAGCAGGCTGACAATGTACTTGGGCGTATGCTGCCACCAGTTCGCGCTCAAGGGGTCTGCGGATTTCGGCGTCCAGTGGTCTGTGTACTGCTTGAGACTCTGGTCCGCCTCCACCGGGCACTTCAGGTAGCCGGGGATAATGTGGAACAGCAGGCAGTGGTCGGTCGAGCCCTGTACGTTGGACTCGCCGCGAAGCGCGTTGATTCCGCCGCCTGCCACGCCCATGTTCCCAAGCAGAAGCTGCAGAATCGCGTAGGAGCGAATGTTCTGCGTGCCGTGCGTGTGCTGCGTGGTGCCCATCGCGTACATGATGGTGCCGGCCTTGCCGACCTTTCCGCTTGCCGCGTACGTCTTGCATACCTCCAGGTACACATCCCTTGGCGTTCCGGTCACCTTGCAGACGGTATCAACGTCGTAGCGCGCAAAGTGCTTCTTGAGAAGCTGGAACACGCACTGCGGGTCCTGCAGCGTGCGGTCAATCTTCGGCGTCCCATCCGGATTCGTCTGGTAGCCCCAGGACTTCTTGTTCTTGTACGTCTTCGAGGCCGTGTTGAAGCCGGAGAACATGCCTGTATTCACGTCGAACTTGAAATACTTGTTTACCAGGAACCCGGCGTTCGTATAGTTGGCTACGTACTCTTTGTGGAAAAGCCCGTTGTCGAGCACGTACTTGATCATGCCGCCGACAAACGCAATGTCCGTTCCTGAACGAAGCGGCGCGTAAATGTCCGCCTTGGACGAGGTCCTCGTAAACCTCGGGTCGACCGAAATAAGCTTCGCACCGTTGTTGTCCATTGCGCGCAGGATCCACTTGAAAGACACCGGGTGGTTCTCCGCGGCGTTGGAGCCGATAATCATAATGCAGTCCGAGTTGCCGATGTCGCACCAGTGGTTCGTCATGGCGCCCCTTCCGAACGACTCTGCCAGAGCCGCAACGGTGGAGCTGTGTCATATACGGGCCTGGTGCTCAAGGTAGACGATACCCAGCGAGCGAGTCAGCTTGGAGAGGAGGTAGCACTCCTCGTTGTCGAGCGCCGCGCCACCAAGGTTCGCAATGGCCTTCACGCGGTTAACTATCTTGCCGCCTTCCCTCTCCCTGAACTCCGCGTCGCGCGTCTTCTTGATGCGCTTGGCAATCATGTCAAGTGCCTTGTCCCACGACAGCTTCTTCCAGTCGCTTGCGCCAGGCGCGCGATACTGAACGTGGGTCAGGCGGTTCGGGTTTGCCTCGCCTGTCTTCACATCGAAGTGAAGCTGGTAAAGCGCGCTTCCCTTCGAGCACAGGCTGCCCTCGCTGACCGGGTGGTCCGGGTCGCCCTCGACGCTGACAACCTTGCCGCCCACCTCATCGCGTATCACGATGGCGCCGCAGCCTACGCCGCAGTATGGGCAGATTGTCGTAATCTGCTTGCGGTAGACCACCTTCATGGCGCGAGCCGCGTCCTCGACAGGTTTGAGCTGCTGCCCGGTACAGCTTGACAGCGCCAAGCCGGCAGCGGTCGTACCTGCCAAGGTCAGGAACTCCCTGCGGGTAATTTTCAACTTCACCCCTCCTTTCTAACAGAGCCAAAATAGAACCTTGAAAGACATAACTCTCAATCTGCCGAGTGGCGAAGCCACCTTATATAGAGTGCCTGCGGCACCGGCACTTCAGGACGAAACGGGAATTTCTGCACTTTTCCAGAACAATGTGGCAGGAATGTTACACATCCTGCCGTTACAGTGCAAGAAGATTTCTGACAAAATTGGTTATGTTTTCTTTGACAGAATTCAACCATTGCCGCAGTGAGATAAACTCTACACATCCGTATAGAAAACGCCGGTAACGAGTACATGTCCCCATATTCTGCAATGGCGGGGATATAACCATAATTCCGCAAGGAATTATGGATTGTGTCCCCCGACAAAGCGGGAAAGCCTTTACTTACGTGACCGGGCTCGCGTATATTATAGCACACGAGTCAAGTCGTATGGGAAATCCAGGTGTAGTGTGGTTTTCGACTTCTGAGTGTGAAAGGGCTTCGTAAGCGTGTGGCATGTGGAAAGAAGGAGAACGGAACCCGGGTTTGGCAACCCAGGTCCCGCTCGCTCTTTGAATTAGTATTTCCTGTGGTGGACGTCGTCGAGCTTGAGCTCAAGCGAAACGCGGACAAGCTCCTCGCGGATGGCGCGGGCGCCGATGTCACGCACAGCCTCAAACATCATGGGCAGCGACTTCCAGTGCTCGAGCTTCGTCTTGAGCTCCTGGATATGGTGCATTATCTCTTTACGCCGTTGTGCTATCATGGCAGGTACCCCCTCTCATTGAGCCTTGCCTGTGGCGGCTCTCAGGTGCCGCCATTGGAAATATCGGCGCGACGCGGGTGCTTGATTAGGGGAAAATTTGCGCAATCAGGGAAATGTGACAAGTTTTCTGATGTAAGACAGCCTCAAAAAGAGTGCGTGGAGGTGCCATGAAAAGGTTGGCCAGCATCGCATTTGTCGCGGCAGCCGCAGTCCTGGTTGTCCTGCTTGTCTTCATGTATCCGCAGGCGGCGCATAGCCCCCGTTTCGCAGAGAGGGAGAATATCCCCGGGGTGAGGAACTTCGCGCGACTCGCACCCGGCGTCTGGCGAGGCCGCGCCCCAGACGAACAGGGGCTCGATACGCTTAGGAACATGGGCGTTAAGACCATCATTGACTTCCGCACCAACAGCGAACATGAAGGGCTCGAGGATGACCTGACCATAGAGTATGTGCAGATGCCCTTCTCGGCGACCGAGCCGCCCCCGCCCGAGCTGGTCGAGGAGTTCCTCGCAATCGTGACCGACCCGGCCAGCCAACCTGTCTTCTTCCACTGCAGGCATGGAAAGGACCGCACCGGCGCCATGGCGGCACTCTTCAGAATCAGGATTCAGGGCTGGGACCCGGAAAAAGCAGTCCAAGAAATGAAATACTTCGGCTTCAGGGCAACTTTCCGCGACCTCCTCAAGTTCGTCCGCGCGCAGGAGCCAGCCAAAAAGAGAGACTGACCGCCTGTTCTATTTCCCGAACCTGTCGTCAGCCCGGGTGCGGTGAGGATTGTCCGCGTGCTTCTCGAGCCAGCCTTTTCTTATGTCCTTGAAATGGTCGAACTCCGCCACGTAGGGTTTTATGTCAAGAAGCGGCGTCTCGTCAAGCATGTCAACCCCGGAGATGTGCAGAACGTTCCCCTCATGCTTGAGAAGTCTCACGGCAGTCAGGCCGATTGGATTGGGCCTGCGAGGTGCGCGTACCGTAAACACGCCGTGCTTCACATCTTCGAGGAACGGCCTGGTTACTAAGTCGTAGCCCCTGGACTCGTGGAAATAGTAAAGCAGCACGATGTGCGAGAAGCCCTCGATGTCTTTGAGCCCCTCGGCGTACTCGGGGAACACCTCGACTGACCCTCGTGACTCGGGCGCAAGATGCCCCTGGATGGGTGTCCCCTGCTTCTGGGCAAACGGGGTATGAATCACACCAATTTGCCTTAGCTCAAAACTCCGGCCCCGCTTCTGCGGCAAGCAGCACCTCCTTGGAGTCTATCTCGAAACCTCGCGTTGGCGCGGTGACAGAGTGATCCCGCAGGGACTCTTTTAGAAGTGGCTACGCCACCGTCGGCCCAGCGGAAGCCCCGCGTCTGCGACGCGGGGTTAAACCGCGGGTCATAGACCCGCGGCTTCTCTTAGTGGTCGCAGATGTTCCTGCCTGAACTCAGCGTGCCCTTGAGATACGAATGTACGATCTCGTCAATCGAACCGCCTATCCCCATTACTACCTCAATGCCGCGCTGGCTGAAGAGGTTCTGTGCCATTGGCCCCATCCCCCCTGCGACAATGCAGCTCGCCCCTTTCTCCTGCAGGAACTGCGGCAGGAAGCCGGGCTGATGGCCCGGGGTGTCTATTATCTGCCTGGCAGTCTCCTTGCCGTTCTCCACCGTCACCAGCGTGTAATTCGGGCACCTTCCGAAATGCCCCGCAACCTGGTTCCCATCTGTGGCGATTGCAATGATGGTCATTCACCCCTCCTTCAGGTCTCTCTAATCCTTACCTTGTGTCAGTTTCCCCACTATGTCCATAAACGCCTTCGCGGCCGGCGAGTCAGGTGCGCTTACCACTATCGGATTGCCGCTGTCGCCGCCCTCGACCACGGTCGGGTCTATCGGAATCGCGCCCAGGAACGGCACGCCAAGCTCTTTCGCCATCCTCTCTCCGCCGCCCTTTTTGAAGAGATTCGTCACCTCACCGCAGTGCGGGCAGGCGAACCCGCTCATGTTCTCCACTACCCCCAGGACCGGCGTGTTGAGGTGGCCGCAGAAGTTGATGCATTTGCGCACATCCAGGACCGAGACATCCTGGGGCGTGGTGACTATTACGGCGCCATCGGCATCCTCGATAAGCTGGCAGACCGTGAGCGGCTCGTCACCCGTACCGGGGGGCGCATCCACAATGAGGTAGTCGAGCTCGCCCCACTCGACATCTTTGAGAAACTGCTTGATTACGTTCCACTTCAGCGGGCCGCGCCAGATGACCGCCGAGTCCGGGCTCTGGAGCAGGAAGGAAATAGACATGACGCAGAGATTGTCCGAGTACCGGTAAGGCTCGAGCTTGTCCGGCTGCCCGCCTACACGCTTGCCTTCCACCCCCAGCATCTTCGGTACGTTGGGACCGTGGATGTCCACGTCAAGAATCCCGACCTTCTTGCCCTGCGAAGCGAGCGAGACCGCAAGGTTCACCGCTATCGTGCTCTTGCCCACGCCTCCCTTGCCGCTCAGCACCAGGACCTTGTGCTTGATTTTGCGGAGCCGCTCCTGGAGAGCCTGCCTTTCGAGTAACTGTTCGGGGGTTTCACCCGGCTGCTGTTGCTTAGGGTCATTCTTTTGCGCCACTTCCAGCCTTCCTTTCAATGCCACGCACTACATAGTCCATTATCGCCTCGTGGAGCGCCCTGGCGGCTATGGCGGAGCAGTGCGCCTTCCCTTCCGGCAGGCCGCCGAGCTCATCCACGACGTGTTCGTCGAGTATCTGAGCCGCCTCGTCAACATGGTTTCCCTGCGCCATCTCCGTCAGCATGCTCGCACACGCTATTGCCGAGGGGCAGCCGTACGCCTGGAACGAGATGTCCGAAATGCACTCGTTCTCCACGGCAATGTATATCCATACCTTGTCGCCACAGCCGGGTACAGTGACCACCCCCGTGCCGTGAGGTGCCGCCATTGCGAAGCACCTGCGCGGGTTGCTGAAGTGGTCGATGACCTTTTCGTTGTAGCTCTCGTCTATCATCCTACCCGGGTCTCTCGCAGCACCTCTTCGGGCTCTCGCAGCCTTCCCGGGTGCCGCAGCAGCTTCCGCCGGCATCGCGGCTGAAAACGGGCTTCGCCGGCAGCGACGGCAGGCGCACCATCTCGCTGCTGTCACAGTCGGGGCAGGGGGGACTCGCAACCTGCGCCGTCTTGTGCAGCAACTCGAAGACCTTGCCGCACGAACTGCACCTGTAACTGTAAAGCGGCATGTCAAACACCCGGCTCGTCAGGACCTGTCAGGCGTCTCGCGGGCCATCTCCAGGAGCTTTCCGCATACTTCCCGCATGTCGGCGGCCGCGCCGTTGCGAGTGTACTCGACAAACGGCTTTGCCGCAACAACCGATTCCGTCACCGCGCGGTCGAATCGAATCCGCCCCACGACAGGCACCCCTTTCCGGAGGCACCAACTGTCAATCCGCGCAGAGTTCTCAGTGTTTATGTCAAACTTGTTTATGCAGACCGCATCCCTTATCCCGAAGTGCTCGCAGACACCGTGAACCCGCTCCATGTCGTGTATGCCTGAAAGCGTCGGCTCTGTAACTATCAGCGCAAGGTCAATACCGGTGAGAGCCGCAAGCACAGGACAGCCGATGCCTGGAGGACCATCAACGATGACAAACTCCAGGTTTCGCTCTTCGGCAATCTCTCTCGCCTTCTGGCGCACTTCGGAAACCAGCTTCCCTGAGTTCTCCGCAGCTATGCCGAGTTTCGCGTGCACCATCGGCCCGCAGGCCGTTTCTGAAACAAACCAGCGGCCGCTGAGCGCATCTTTCAACTCAACCGCGTCGTCTTCACACACAACCTGGCAGACGCCGCATCCCTCGCAGGCAACCGGAATGACCTGGAAGTTCTCAATAGCGTTGTAGCGGCACTCCGCCTCGCAGCGCCCGCACTGAGTGCATTTCTCGGGGTCTATGGAAGCCTCCACCCCACCGTAGTACTCGTGCGTCTCCTTAACCTTCGGGTGAAGCAGCAGGTGCAAGTCAGCCGCATCAACATCACAGTCTGCCATGACGGTAGTTTTGGCAAGAGCCGCGAGCGAGGCGGCAAGGATGGTTTTGCCCGTACCGCCTTTACCGCTAATTATGCATATCTGCTTCATTGTTTCCTCGCATTCGCGCGTGCGTAGTCGTAGACTTCGCGCAGCTTATCACGCCACTCAGGCTGAATCTCGACAAGCGGTATCCCGCGTGAGTAACCTTTCGCTATCTCCTCATCGAAAGGAATGCTCAGAATTATGGGGATACCTTCAGCCTTACAGTAATCCTCCACGCCACTATCTCCGAGACCGGAGCGGTTGATAATGACAGCATGAGGCAGCTCCAACAACTGTAACATCTCAACTGCAAGCACGAGGTCGTTCAGACCAAACGGTGTTGGCTCCGTTACGAGCAGCACGAAATCGGCGCCTCTGACAGACTCGATAACCGGGCAGGATGTCCCCGGCGACACATCAATAACTACGTCACCCTTAGCGTTGATGTACTTCTTGAGTGCGCGAATGACCGGCGGCGCCATTGCCTCGCCGATATTCAGCTTGCCATGGGCGAAACTCACGCCATTGGAACTGCCAATCTCGATTACGCCAACTTCACGTCTTTTCTCAGATATCGCATCCTCGGGACAGGCAAGCATGCAGCCGCCGCAGCCGTGGCACAGGTTCTCAAACACCATCACCTGTTTCTGCAGGACTGCAAGCGCGTTGAACTGGCACACTTCCGAGCACCTGCCGCAGTGAGTGCACTTGGATTCATCAATAACCGGCACCGGCGTGTAGACCTTCAGCGTCTGCTCAATCCGGGGCTTGAGGAAGATGTGCGAATTCGGTTCCTCGACATCGCAGTCAATAAGCTGCACCGGCCTGTCACTTATGGCAAGGGCGAGGCTGGTTGCGACCATTGTCTTGCCTGTCCCGCCCTTGCCGCTCGCTATCGCTATCACCATCGGCGCCCCCCTCCGCGCCCGCCGCGTCCACCGCCTCTGCCTCTCCCGGCGCCGAAACCTCTGCCTCTGCCAAGGCCAAGCCCCCTGCCAGGCAGATACCCGTACCATGGGCCTACCGGCGGGGCCGGATACGGCTGTGGAGTTCCTGCCTGCGGTTGAACTGCGCCTCCCGCAGGCACGGCGCAGTAGCCCATTCCCCTGCCAGTCATAGGACCTTGTCCCATTGGACCCGTTCCATCAAATCCAGGCATTTTCACGCCTCCTATACCAGGTTCGCTTCCGTCTCCTAATCTGTTCCTTGTCCTTCAATTTCTGTCAGCCGGTTCTTGATAGCAGCAAGTTGCTGCTCCAGGTAGGCGACCTGGTTTTCCAAAAACTCCTTTTCGCCAGAGGATGCTGCCCCCGTCGGCGGCGGGACGGCACCGAAACCGCCGCCCATGCCCATGCCACGGCCCATGCCACGTCCGCCGCCCATGCCGCGTCCGCCACCCATGCCGCGTCCGCCACCCATGCCAAAGCCTCCACCTGCCCCCATGCCAGGGGTGGGAGGTTGGCCTCCAGGCGTCGGTGTCGCAGCACCACCCATGCCGGCTTTCGACCCTACTGTGGGGCCGGAAGCGGATGAGAGACCTCCTGCGAGGAACTTATCAATCGCATCCTGGACAGTGCCTGAGAAGCCGGTGTAAACCTGCACACCTGCGCCCGACAGCACGCCAGAAGCATTCGGCCCGACGTTGCCGGTAAGAACCGCGCTCACACCCTTGCCGGCAATCAACTGGCCAGCCTGGATACCTGCACCGCCCATTGCCTGCATTGCCGGGTTCTCCAGCGCTTCCAGAACCTGCTTGGCGTCTGTGTCGTAGATTATGAAATACTGACACCGGCCAAACCTCGGGTCTACGGCGGAGCTCAGCTCGCCGCCACTTGCCGTTATCACTATCTTCACAACACACCTCCTTAAAGAATTACCTTTTCTGGTTTCCTCTCCGGCCTCGCCCGCCGCCTCCGCTAACCCGGCGTCCTCTGCCGCCGCGCCGACCCGGGCACACAAACTGATTGCTCTTGAGATTCCCTGCCGCGTACGAGTTCAAGGCATCCTCCGCTTCCCCAATCACACCCCACACGACGGCAATCTGCTCGCGCTCCAGACTCTGCTGCCACGAACGGTGTATCCCGCCGCAAATAACAACCTCGGGCTTCATGGAGACAAGCAGCGAGTATATCTGCATGCCGCCCCGACCAGACAACACAACACGGCGCAGGGAATGAATCCGGCCCCCATCCACCTCGGCCAGCATCACTTCCGTGGTGTACCCGAATCTCGGCGAGACTTCGTTGCCAAAGAGCGGAACTGCAACAAGCATTTCATACCTCCATACCGCCCCTGAAGCAAGCTCCGTGCCAAATGCTCCGCGTCAGATGCAACCCAATACTGACTAAGGAGTTGCACCAACCTGGCCAGCCAGGCCGAACGCGCGGATTGTTCCAGTATTGAAACATGCCTGAAACAACGGGTTTCAGACCTGAAACGTCAGCGGCCCTTGATGCCGTAGCGCCTCATCCTGCGCCAGAGGGTTGTGCGAGACATGCCGAGCTGGGCGGCTGTTCGCACGCGCTCGTAGTTGTTTGCCTCAAGCGCCCTGACTATCGCATCCTTCTCGCTCTGCCTGATTGGCGCGAGGCCCTCGCCGGGAGTCTCAGTAGCCACCGCGGCACGCAGGTCTGCGGGCAGATGCTCAGGCTTTATAAGGTTCCCCTTGACAAGCACGAACGCATGCTCGATGGCGTGTTCGAGTTCCCGGATGTTGCCCGGCCACCGGTAGCGCATCAGAATCTCCATTGCCCAGGGTGAGACCTCACGCACCGATTTCCCCGTCAGGTTGTTGAACTTGCCCAGGAAGTCTTCCACCAGTATCGGCAGGTCCTCAAGGCGCTTCACAAGCCCCGGGAGCTCGAGCACCACCGTGTTTATCCGGTACAGGAGGTCATCCCTGAACTCGCCCTGCGCGACAAGGGCCTTGAGGTCGCGGTGCGTGGCGCAGATTACGCGCACATCCACCTGCACGCTCTCGGAGCTGCCGACCGGCTCAAACGCGCCATCCTGCAGCACGCGAAGCAGGCGCACCTGCATTGCGGGGGAGATGTCGCCAATCTCGTCGAGGAATATCGTGCCCTCGTCGGCGAGGTGGAAGCGCCCCTTTCTCGCAGTCTTCGCGTCCGTGAATGCGCCAGCCACGTGGCCGAAAAGCTCGCTCTCGAGCAGGCTGTCGGGAAGCGCGCCGCAGTTGACCTTGATAAAGGGCTTCTGCGCCCGGGGACTCTCGCTGTGAATCGCTCTTGCAAGAAGCTCCTTGCCCGTGCCGGTGGGGCCCTGAATGAGCACCGACGCCCTGCTCGCCGCAATGTCCGGCACCACCGAGAATACTTCCTGCACCAGGTGGTTCTTGCTGACCATGTCGCGAAAACGGTAGGTTTTTCTAATCTCCCGGCGAAGGTCCTCCACAACCGACATGTCGCGGAATATCTCAACACCGCCGGTGACCTTGCCCGAGGCATCCTTGAGAACT
This sequence comes from bacterium, assembly GCA_030669415.1. GTDB lineage: Bacteria > Planctomycetota > SKW154 > SKW154 > DAOVDS01 > DAOVDS01. Next base: position 790 of record DAOVDS010000041.1, on the reverse strand, counting down.
GCGGTGGAGACGCTTATCGGCTTCTCAACGTTGTCCCTGTCAAGGATGTTTATGCTCAGGCCCGAAATCTCCCTGCCTGTCTCCCTTGTCTTTCGCAGGACGCAGCCTTCCTGGCAGCAGGAGGCGCGGAAGATGTTGTAGCAGTGCTGGCCCAGCGCCTCTTCCCTGGTGAAACCCGTAATCTTCTCGGCTGCCTTGTTGAAATACACTATGCGCCAGTCCTCATCGACTGCGAACACACCGTCGGCAACTGAGTCGAGTATCAGCTTGGCGTCGGCCGACTTGAGTTTGCGCTTCCCTGTCAAGCAGTCTCTCCTTTTCGCCCGTTGACTGCTGTTATTCTACACCCCTGTTTCACGCTTTGCAACATTGTTTCAGAATCTGCAACAAGAAACTTCCGCCCTGTCTTATGCACCAGCGACTTACATCCGGTTCTTGACAAACGACTCATGTGTAACAAGGGGGATATGGAGATCGAGCAGATAGGGAGATATTCTCTCTTTGGAAAGAATACAGTCCGCCGTACGGCGGACAGAAGGCAGAATACAGGGGGGGTAAGGATGCGCGAAGCGCGATTCGCCGTACGGCGAATTCCATTCTGTATCCTGTATTCTTCATTCTTCATTCTTGCTCTCTCGGATTCCATCATTAAAATGCATCCCTTACACGCTAACGACTTGCGCCGAGTTTTTAACAATTTAGGCAGGGGTCTCACGGTTGTGTGGGCCCCTTCGATTCGCTACAGATGTGCCGGTCTGTCAAGCCCCGGATTTTACATCCGGGGAAATTC
>DAOVDS010000245.1 GCA_030669415.1 bacterium | reverse complement strand
GAACTCGTTCTTGATGAGCTTACGAGGTCTATCGCGGGGCTGAAGAGCGAGAAAGTGAGCGTGATGGACAGGGACAGCCTAAAAGCGCTGGTAGCTGAACAGAACTTCCAGCTTACCGACTTAGTGGACAAAGAAAGCGTTAGGGAAGACATAGTGGGTAACATCAAAGGGGTTGATGCTTTTGTGCTGGGCAAGGTCTTGTCATACAAAGTGCTACCCCCCACTAAAACTGCTGAACCCAAGCAAAAAACGTACATAAAGGGCTACCGGAAAGTAGTAAATCCTGAGTGGGTACGGTTGAAAACTGAGGAATCGCAGTGTGAGCAGGAGATTGGAAAAGCTCATAATGAATGCCTAAAGGCACAGAAATGGATAGAACAAGCCCAGGCAGCGCAGGACTCGCAAAAGGCATATGAGTGGCGTCACCATCAGAAACAGTGGTTACGACACAGGGCTGCAAAACAAGAGGAGCTACAGTCAATCAAAGGACAACTCGGTAGCACTCCACAGCATGTAAATCAGCCTGTTACAGATGTCTGGCGGTACACAATTCATCGCACCAAGAAGCAGGGCATCCTCAAGGTCTCCCTCAAGCTGCTGGATGTTGGCACTGGAAAAGTCATGTACTCGGACAGAATTGACAAGAATGAATCCTTTGAAGGCAAACGGGTGGGAAATGCCAATCCTGCCGCTGGTGTGCCAAATGTTGTGGAGGAAGTACCGTCGGATGAGGCCATTCGTGAGAGATTGCTTCAGTTGTTGCTCAAAGACGCTGGCGGCGCGATCAAGAAGGCTCTGGATTCATACGGCAGGAGGTTCTTCGTTCTTGCCGAAAGCGCCAGAAAGAAGGGCGATGATAAAGAGGCTGTCGAGAACTACATGAAATTCCTGTACTCAGCACCATCCCTCAAGGATGAAACAGCACAGGAAGCTATTAGGTGGCTCGAAAAGCTGCGGCAGTACAAATTCACTCGACCATGAGATGCTGCTGTTGGCAGAGTTTATCTGTTGTCTCGACCTCTTGTCTCGGTTGATAACAGTGTCTGTCTCCTGCGCAGCATCAAGCCCTTGTCGGCCTTGTGCTTTTACTCCTTCTTCGCCGGAAGAAGGTCGGGCAGGTCTGAAAACTCCTCCCACAGGTTTTTGGGAGGCCCGGGTCAGACCTGGTTTTGTGCTACTTCTTCTGCTCGGGTTTTAGCTGCTCGAAGACGACGATATCGACTGTGGCATTGCAGGTGGGGACAGGCTGCTCGTAGTCGAAGCTGCTCAGCTTGAGCGTATTGATACAAATGTCGTTCTTGTTCTGCTGCACGTTGAAGAGGTATCTGACAACCTGCTCCATCGTCACGTCCGCGAGCTTCAGGTTCACTTTCGTCTCAGAATAGCCCTTGCTTTTTCGCAGGTCCGTGTCACTGCGACAGTCTTCAAGAGGGATGCCGTGTGTGCGTGCTTTCTTAATCAGGTAGTCGGCGAGGTCGGCGCCGGCGGTCCTGCCTGCACCTTTGCGCTCGAAGCCCAGGTAGGGCTTGTTTGCGGGGGATTCGGCAATCTTGATGATGTAATCCATGGCCTTCTTCTCAGTCTCGTAGAGTGCGAACCAGGTGGACTGGTGGTGGTAGAGGTAGCCGGCGCCGACTCCGAACCCGACGGCCGAGAGCACCATCAGCACGATAAAGAGTTTCAGGATGTCGGTCTTTTCGCCGTTCTCGACTTTTTCCATTTTGTAAACCTCCGACCCCCGGGCTGAAGCCCGGGGCTTCTTATTTCGATTCTTTAACTTTGTAGCGCTGCGTGATAACAGTCTCGCCCCTGACAACCTTGAACCCGGCCTGGTCTATCAGAAGGTACTTGGACCGGTTCGCAATCTCCTTCTTTATGCGCTCGCCCTCGAGCGCGTTGCCAACAACCCCGGTGATGCGCACGGAGTTCTGGTCTATCCTGCAGTCGGTAAGCCTGAACTTGACGTTTGCGCGCCTGACCGCCTCGCCGAAGTCCCTGAGTATGTTAAGGGCCGAGGTAATCTTGGGCGCCTCTTCGAGCCGGCCGGACTTCCTCTTATCGAGTGACTTCTGAAAAGCCTTGAGAATCGCGGGCGTGTCGTATGCCTTGAGGGTCTCGCCCTGCAGGAGGGTCAGGAACGCCTTCTTGGCGTCATCGCGCAGAGTATCCACCGCGTAATGATGCTGCGAGAGGCGCAGGTTGAAAGTGTATGCGAGCATGAAAGCCATGAAGAATGCCAGGCAGGCGGTGCAGGCGAGGCCGGCCTTGAGCTCGTCAAAGGCCTTGCGATAGGCGAACTCCTCTTTGCGGAAGTCAAAGGCGATGTTGTCCACGCCCAGTCCTTTGAGCGCGGCGCCCAGGGCGATGGTGCCCGCTTCCTGCAGGATGCGCAAGCGTTCCTCATCTTCACTGTTTATGATTTTTCCCAGGGCAAGGGACTGGACATCGAGCCCGAGCGTTTGGCGAAGCATCACGCCGAGGTTCACGGTGTAGGCGGCGCCTGTCAGGTAGGCGACGGAAACGGGGGCCGCAAGTGAGCAGGAGGCTTCGGTGCGCTTCACTTCCCTGACTATCTTGCGCACGGCATCCGCCTCGGGGCTCTGCGGGTTTATTGACACTTTGAACGTCCTGGTCCTGCGCAGGCGGCCATCTTCGAGAAGGACGAGCCTTGTGACTTCAGGCGAGACATCGAGCGCCACGACAGAGTTGTGTAGTGTAACTTCCTCGCCGGTTTCCGTCTTCTCTACCTGCGGGGGGCCAAAGACGCCCGCGGCGAAGCCGGCGTTTGCCAGGCAGGCTGAGTCGAGGTCAAGCACCCGAGGCGAGAAGTCCGCATCCCTGCATAAGTCAAGGGTCTCGGTGAGTTGGGCCTTCTGGATGCCGGCGACAAGCACGCGGCTCTTGCCATCGATTTTGACCACCTTGTAGTGGTCCACAACCATGGACTCGACAGGCGCGGCAGGCATGAAGTCCTCGGCCTCGAACTTGATGGTTTTCTGAATCTGGTCGGAACGGGTAAATGGCAGTACGACTTCGCGGCAATAGACGTGGCGCCCGTCGAGGGCGAAGACGACGTTCCCGGTGGGGACACCTTTTTGCTTGAGTATCTCGCCGACGCGCTCGCCGGGGCTCTTGGAGGAGTTCTCTGCCTCGGCGTCCAGCTCGAACGAGGCGGCGAACGCGGTCTTGAGCCTGGGAGCCTTCGCGCTGCCTTGAAGAACAACGCAGCGCAGCGTGTTACCGGCGATTTCAATTCCAGTTGCTGATGCCATGTTTCGGTTGCTCCTTTTTTGTGTTCTACCCGCGCCCTGAAGGACGCGGCTTGCATCTATTTTCTTCTGTATTTCGCTTCGCGAACCTGGCCTTTCTCATCCGCGAAGACGAGCGTGTACTCAAAATCAGGGTTATCCTCTCTTATTCCCATGAGTCGGTAGCGCTTTTCCCTGGTGTCCGGCAAGTTGTCGCCGACTGCGAGGTACCGGGGCACTCCGCGGGCGATGACGTGCGCGCCGGAGCTTGCAGGATTGTACCTGTCGTAAACGATTCCTCCCGTTTGAACCAGGGGTGTGCGAGTAGGAGGTGGTGGGGGCGGTGGTGGCGGGTCGCGTTTCACGGCGAGTTGTCGAATCGATTCCTGATAGTCGGCAATCCCGGGGCCGACGGGCTTTGGGACAGGAGCGGGGGTGAATACATAATCGGAAAGAGTGTGTTCTTCAAGGAAGTCGCCGAAGTAAAGCGCTGTTCCCGCGTAGACCAGGACTACGAGCAGCACAGCGTTCAGCAGAATTATTAAAAGCCTTGATGTTTTCATCCCACATCTCCAGTTGACCGGTAAGGGTCAGCGCTTCTTACCCGCGCTCTGAAGGGCGCGGCTTGCATCTATTTTCTTCTGTACTTCGCTTCGCGAACCTGGCCTTTCTCATCCGCGAAGACGAGCGTGTACTCCAGTTCGGGCTTGTCTTCCTTTATTTCCTTGAGGCGGTAAGGCATATCCTGGGCAATAAGCTGGTCATCGCCGACGGAGAAGTACCGGGGGACGCCGCGTGCGATTATGTGTGCGCCCGACTTGGCCGGGTTGTTTCTGTCGAACACGACGCTTCTCACCTCGACCTGAAGCTGGGGGGTCTGGGGTTCTACAGGCTCTTCAACAGGAGGCGGCTCACTGGGTCTCTTGGCGAGTTCCTCAAGCGGCCGGTACTTATCGTAGGTGTCGGTGGGCCTGACCGGTTTCTTGGGCAGAGCGTCCTTGGCGTTCCAGTCGGGGATGTCATCCTCCTTGAAGAAGTTGGAGCCGAAGAACTTGGTGTAGAGGCCCGCGCCGGCAAGAACGAGGGTGGCGACCAGTGCGAAGTTCAGCAGGATTATGAAAAGTCTGGCAGTCTTCATGTTTTTTCTCCGGGTACCGTCTTAGAGTTCCCGCTCTTTCCAGAAGAGCATGTCAATCTTCTTTCCCTGTCTTCTGAGAATGGCTCTCACATCCTTTTTGACATTATCCTTATCCGCCCGCACACGCACCTCGAAGTAGGTGGAGACGGTGGTGACGTACTGGTTGAGCTGCTTGTCGCGCTGGTAGATATCGGACATGCCGACCACGTTTGTGAGGTCCGCGGGCGTGTTGAACGACTCTTCATCGTTACGGTAGGTGATGATGTTTTCGGCATCCTCTTCAGCTATTTCCGGGGATATCGCCTGCAGCACCTCTTTGCTTGCGGTGTTGAGGTTGACTCTGGCAGTTCCCCAGAGTCCGATATAGTCGGCCAATCCCTTGATTCGCTCGCCGTCTTCCGTAGTGTAGCCATACAGGATTTGTGCTGTGATGCCGGGAATGAGCAGCATCTCCTCGATAGTGGCGAGGGCTGCGTTTTTGGCGCCATCCTCGAACTCGCCTTCCTCATCGCTGTCGATGTAGTCTGTTATACGGTCCACGATATCGAACTCACCGTTCTGGTCTGTTTCAAGTATTTCGACAAGCCTTGCGAGAGCGGACTGTATGCGGGCGAAATCCTTGTTCTTCTTGTTGGTGAGGCGGTTGATATTGATGAGACTCTCCTGGTCGGTGATTGTAATGCGGGTGTTTACATCACCAATGGTAATGTTCTGGAGCTGGCCCTTCTGGGCCCAGTCGTCGTAGAGGGTATCGCGCGGGCCGTCTTCCTCGGCATCTTTTTGGAGGAGCGCCTTGGCGAAGACGACCGCACCGCGGGCGGCGTAGTAGTTCTTGCGGTCCATGGCGAAGTTGCCGGCGATGCGTTCGTCAACCTTGATGGTATAGGTGAACTGGACGATGACCACGCTGAGAATTGCCACGATGATAACGACAATCGCCAAAGCCAGCCCGTCCTGGGGCCCACTCACTTCCCTGTGTTCTTCTCCCTCTTGTCGCTGACCTTCTTGGCATACAGGAAGACGTAGGCTTCCAGCGCGCCGTGGCGTTTGTCCTTGAGAGCTTTCTGTATTTTCAGTATTGGAAAGGCCGCGATATCCAAGCATTTAATCACCAGTACTCCGGGGTCTTCCCGGAACTCGTACTCGCCTCCGACGTTTCGCCTGAGCAGCTCACCGAGGTAGTAGCCCATGGAGACCATTTCCTCGGGAGTAAGCGTGTTGGCCTTGTAGTTCTTCTCGAGTTCGCGGTCGAGGATGCGCACGTCGTCCATGCTGTACTTGAGCTTGAGGCCATAACGCTCCTTGTAGTCCTCGACGAACTTCGCTGCAGCCGTCTTGGCCGCCTGAAGATACTTCCCCGATTTCCTTCCTGACTTCAGCTTCCTTATGCCTGAGGAAACTCTCTGGCGCCTGGTGAACCTTTTCCTGGCCACTACCTGCTCCAGTTCCTAACTGTTATACCAGCGTTGGACACCTGCGGTTCAAATACAACTTCATCCATTATACGGTTTGAGGTGCCGGACGCCAGCAAACTTCTGATACAAAATCGTGACATTTTCTATACATACGACGTGCGGGCACATGGCAGAGGCAATTAGACGGCGTTAGAACCAAAACTCCAGCTATTCCTGGGAAACTTCAACTCCTTTTCAACGCATCTCATTAGGCTTACAGAGTCTATGGTGAATATCGGTGAGCGTTAGTTAGAAACGAAACTGTGTTCCCGTGGTTAGTACTTCGGTTTCCAGGATTTCTGAATCTGGTCAAGCAGCCCTTTGATGGCCTTTTCTTTTGCATCAACTTCTTCCCTGGAAATCGCAGATAACTTCTTCTGCTTTTCTGTTGTCTGGTTCTTGACGACAACAAACTTGGATATATCCCTGTCCCAGGCGAGCCCGTACCTGTTTGCCGACCACCACTCTTTCAACTTCCTTGCTGCTTTCACTCTTTCCTCATAAGGGGCTATCGAGTTATAGGTGAGGTTTGAGTCAAAGTAGCGGAAAAGATGGCTGAGCGAGTAGTCTTTCACTTCGCGGAACTCCGGCTTAAATACATCCCCAACCAGTGCGGGAAAGCACCGGTTGAGAACTTCCACCAGCAGAATCAACCCCTCGACATGCCCTGTTTTCAGCAGTGTGTATTCTGAGTCGAGCCTTGGGGCGTAGATGCCGGCGAATTTCGTCCTGTGCGGGGCGGGGAGTATGTGCCCCCAGAGTTCTTTCGCCTGAAGTGCTTTCTCTATTCGTTCCCAAGTGTTCTC
>DAOVDS010000377.1 GCA_030669415.1 bacterium | reverse complement strand
CATTGGAGAAGATTTTTAAGGGGCTTCAATACGAGAAATTCCAGTTTCCGATTGATTACAGCAAGGGCTTTTACGCCGAGATTTATGCAGTAAATGAACTGCGTCATGCCGCAGAATTGTTTACATTGAAGGGAAAGCTTGCCGAATGGGACAGCAAACAACTGGAAGCGCTGCAGGAGTACCTCAACGTACTTCGCCTGGGCCAGGTACTTGACAGAGCTACCTATCTCGTCGCCCGTATGGAAGGGGTCGTCGTCCTGCGAACCGGATTTTATCCGTTAATGCGGCTACTTTCAGAAACCCCGGTCGGCGAAGAAGACCTTTTTCGGGTTCTTGAAGAACTCAAGAAACTGCATGCAGAGGGCGGCGAATTCTACACCATGCAGGAACTGGAGCATTACTCTTTCCTGATGAATGTGGCAGACATCATTGAACACCGATTTTCACGAGGCGTTTTGTCGTCATAATTGGATCAAGATTTCGGGAGCAGTCCCGTGGACAATTCTACGCCCGCCAGACTATCTCCAGCGGACGCCCTTCAAGCCACGGAACCTCGATTGCGCCCCGAAGCTTCTTTACGCCAAGCAGTATCGGAGTGTGCGCACGCTTGCGGATGTGTACCTTGAAACCCCTGCCGTCGAAACGCACCCTTCCCGGCATGTCCACGAACCGCCTGAAAATGTCCGGCGCAAGATGGTTCTCAAACCGTGGAAGGTCACGCGCGAAACGCTGGTACAAAAAACTCGCTGCTACGCTCAGAAGCAGGTCGAAGTGGATACGAACCATGATTGGTGACGAGAGCGAGTTGAGATTGAAGAAGTCCACCAGTTCGGCAAGCTTATTCTCGATGCGCCAGCGGCGGGCATAGACGCCTACCACTTCCACAAGTTTCATCTCCCGGTTGTTGGTTATCACGTAAGTCGGCTCGGCCCGGCCGTGATCCTTTATGATTATCTGCCTCAGCGCCCCGGCGCACCCCTTCAGTTTCACGTCGCTTTCGTTCGCCGAAAATGCCTGGTACTTGCGCTTAGGCACTCGAAGCTTCACCTTCTGCCACGCCGATGCGGGCAGGGCTTCGGTCTCCTCCTTGAGCTTCTTCCCGCGGCGGCGCAGCGTGATGAACTTGACCCCCGCATGGTCCAACTCGCCCAGCACCTTGTAAGAGGTCAGCCGCGAGTCGAAGACAAGCGTCTCTTTGACCACGCCTTTTATATCTCTCCAGTAATCCACGAAGTGCAGGACCTCGCCCGCGCCTTCGGCCCTGAGGATGTCCGCGTTCGAGTACAGAAGTGTCCTGTTCCCGGCGTCCTGGGCGAAGAAGGTGTTGGCCCCTTTCATCGCCTTGCTCCTTGCGCCGCACCAGACCTTCTCCATCTCGGAGAGTTCGCCGAAGTGGGGGATGGAGTGGAAGTCGAGGTTAATAGTGGAGCTGTTATAAAAGTCGGGCTGGCTCTCCACGAAGCAGCCGACCATCTTCCGCTGCAACTCGAGGCAGGTCTCAGCCGACATCCGACAGGAGTAGCTTCCCATGTACGTTGGTTTCGGGAGTACGCCCAGGCCGGCGAAGACCCCGAACCCCACGTCGTGGTCGTACTGCCGCACGTGGCTCAACCTGCGCCCCCCGATAAGCTTCATCAGGAGGAAGCTCAAACCCGCCTGTACCTTGCCGATGCGGCCCGACTCCGGCAGCGGTAACGCCGAAAGGCACTCGACGATCCCCGACTCGATGATGTATGGCAGGAAAAAGAAGACGCCCGCCACCTGGCACTCGGTGCGGAATGGTTCGAGGTCGCTGAAATCGAGGTTCTGCGCGGGTTTGGCGAGGGTGGCGTTTTTCGTGGTCAGTCCTCTTTGAGATAGTGTGCGGCGTTTGAGCTTGCCCAGGCCGGCGTCCTTGAGTATGCGCTCCACGGTGCTCGGGCTGATCACTATCTTCTGGTCGCGTAACCGCTCGGCGATCTCCGTGGTGGAGAGGTTTTGCCGTCTCCGGAGTTCGCAGGCCGCCTGGCGGACGTAGGGCGTAGCCCTGCGGTCTTTGGGACCAGTAGCCGGTTCGGGAAAGAGGTCGAGTTTTCGGGTTCGGAGGTAGTGTGCAAGGGTATGGATAGTCGCCTCGGAGAACCCGAACCGGTTGCCCGCTTCCCTCGCAGACAGTCCTTCAAGGACGTAGGCGCGCAGCGCCTCGTACTGCCTTTGCCGCGGCGTTTTTGGCTTCAGGAAGAACGCCTGAATGTCTTCGTGCATGGCTTTCTCCTTGCTATAATTATGCTGACCACATTTTGGTGAGAATACACGTTAAAGCGCAGGGTGTCAAGAGGGAATCTGGAAATATTCGCGGAAATACGCGGATTTCAGGGGTGAGGAACAAGGACGGAACCACTTGCGCCACGTACAAAGCTTGCGTCAAGTGAAGCGGTAATCGTCATGATGCAATCAAGGAATAGCGTCGAAGAGTCTGGGGAATAGTGGTTCCAGGCCGGAATCTTTAGAATCAATTATGACGATTAAGCAAGCCGTGAAAATCGGTGTTTAAGGGACTGTATTTTATATAAATACGATTCTTAATATTTCACAGGATTCGCCGTCCAGCCGCAGAATCATATATCAACCCGTTTGCCAGCACCTTCTTCCACAAGTCAACACCGTTCCCGTTCCGCGTGTAGTTGAACCTGTAAGTGAATTCCTGTAGGTAGCTCGGCAGATATTTTTTGCTGACTTTGTGGAACGTACCCACTACTCCACGCTTGAGGATAGCCCAGAATGTCTCCACGCTGTTGACGTGAACCTGCCCGCGTACATACTCAAAAGTGTGCTTGATACGCTGTGGATTGTAGTCTTTTGCAAGCTGATTGTAGCTCGGCCACTGGTCTGCGCAGAGCATTTTGCAGTCTTGGTCTACATACTTGCGCACAAGGCTGCAAAGGCTTTTCCCTGATGCATCGGGTACAACTTCTGCGCGGATGAAGCCATCACGCTCTCGTATACCGAATACGACAGACTTCTTGACAAGGCTGCGCCCTCTGAGGCTTCTCTTTTCCCGTTTCTCACGCTTTATCCTACATTGCCGCTTGCCCCTTATGCTATGGAACAAGTCACCGCCTGGAGCCTTTGGTTGCTTACGCGGCTTGCCGCCCACGTAAGTCTCGTCAAACATTCTCAAGATTAAGCTCATTGGTGTCTTTGGCGCAGGAGCCAGCACCAGCGGCATTGTCATGAAGCTGTAAGTAGGGCAGAAATTGGATGACCTACGGCGAGCAAATTTCCTGAATGCCTC
>DAOVDS010000129.1 GCA_030669415.1 bacterium | reverse complement strand
GGAAATAGCTTGATTGGTGCCGGTGTGATGCCGATAATCACTGTTCGACCATTCGCAGTTGGGGAATAGCACGTGATAAAGCCTAAGAGCACAGATGACCTCGCGCTTTCAGTCATAGTTGCGGCGTGTATCGTCGCGCTGTGCGTATTCATCTTCTGGCCGATACTCAAAACGCTTGTCTTTGCGGCGACCGTGGCTGTCGTGCTCACGCCGTACTACCGGTGGCTGGAGCGCAAGCTCTGGGGCGAGAAGCCGCGCCAGTGGAAGCAGGCGCTTACCGCGGGGATAGTGAGCATCGCTTCCATTGTCATCCTCGGCCTGCTGGTTACGGTTGTTGTTGTGGTTGTTGTTGACAACTTCGAGCTTCTCAGGGATTTCGCGGTCAAGGTGGCTTCGGTAGTGCAGAGGTGGCTGGATTCCCTTGGTGCCCAGGTGGACCTGAAGAAGGCGGTTGCCGACCGGGCCGATGCCCTGCTCGGGTACGTTCAGGGTATTTTCTTCGCAGCCACGGCCTTCGCGGTAAGAGTTGTGATATTCGTGGGTTCGCTGTACTTCTTCCTGCGCCGCGGCGGTGAGCTGCTCAAAAACATACGCCAGTCCCTCGGCGAGAGGCACAGGGAGGTGCTGGCCCGTTTCACAAAGCCCGCGCACTCGGTACTCTACGCGATATACGTGGTGCACGTCGCGACGGCGCTGCTCACATTTGTGCTCGCGCTGCCCTTCTTCGTACTCATCGGGTATACCGAACACCTCATCTTCTGGAGCCTGCTTTGCGGGATATTCCAGCTTGTGCCGCTGCTGGGCCCGAGCGTAATCATGTTCGCAATTGCGGCCTATGCCTTCGCCACGGGCGACTCTACCGCAGGCACCCTCTGCCTTGCGGTCGGCTACCCGTTCGTGGCAATCGTGCCTGACGTAGTTTTCCGGCCGATAATGATGGGCCGAAACGTTAAGCTCAGCGCGCTTCTGCTGCTCCTGGGCTTTATAGGCGGCATCGTGTCGATGGGCGCGATAGGCTTCGTGCTGGGCCCGCTTGTCTTGACGCTGCTTGCGGTCGCCTTGGGTTTCGCATCGGAGCGGATGCGTGCATACTACGGCGCGAAGGAGAAGGCGCCAGCTCAGTGAGCGGATTTCATTTCGGCTATTGCGGCCTCGAGCTCCTTGATTTTTTCCCGTGCCCTCCTGGCGGCGAGAGGCTTGGCACCCTGCACGTACTGCCAGATTTCGAGGCGCTTCTTGAGGTAGTCGAGCTTCACGGCCGGGTCGCTCGCGTGCTCGGCGTAGCTTGTGTAGATGAACTCCAGGACCCAGTCTATGTATATTGTGTGGGGCTTTCTCCTGTACCCGCGCTCGGCCCAGTAGCGCGCCAGCTCGATTACCGGCTTCCCGTCAGGGTTGAGCTCCCGGTCGAGCAGGACCTGGCGAACCTGGTAGTCCTCTTCAGTTACCCTGTAGTAGTAGATTAGCGCGAGGGTGGAGGCAATCTGGTCGGAATCGGGGTTCTTCTCCATCCCCGTCATGGCGTAGAGCAGGGACTCCCGCGTCCAGCGCCAGCGTCTCTCGGGTGAGTCCTCGAGCTTGCTCAGGCGGTATGCGAGGTTGAAAGAGTTGTAGACCCACGCGCCCTCGAAGTGAGGGTCAAGGGCGGTTATCATCCGGTAGAGCGAAAGCAGCTCGTAGTAGCGCCTTTCGCGTGCGAGCTCCTCAGAGCGAATCCAGAGCATGTCAACCGCAATCGGCCTGAAGCCGCTCAGGACCACGAGCCCGACGAAGTCTGAAGGTGTCGGCGCAGGCGCGGCGGACTTCCCGCGTGCCGCCCGCGCCTCGCTGCCTGTAAGCCCGGCGAGGGCCATGAGAGTTAGCAGCAGAAGAGCTGTTGTCAGCCTTGTTGAACGCGGGCTCAAAACTCCCTCCTTCGCAGGATAAGTGCCGAGATGCCCCAGAGCAGGGCGCTGTAGGCAAGGAAGTAGAGAAGAGCCAGGAGCAGGAATTGAAGCGGCATTGCCCGGCCCCAGATGAGTGCTTCGGTCGAGTCGAAGCGCGAGAGGTCGGGATAGATGCGGGTGAATCCCGTGACAAGCGCCTTGACGGCTTTCTCGAAGAAGGTCGGCTCGTGGAGTATGTGCTCGATATGCGAGTGCACATGTCCCGGGTGGCCCAGAGTATGGGCGAAGTCGCTCAGGAACCCGATGATGTTGGCCAGCAGATAGAGCAACAGCGAGAGAGCGCCCGCGATGGGGGCACTCAGGAAAGTGGATGCGAAGACTGCGAGCGACGCGATGAAGCTGAGCTTGACCCAGACGACGAACCACGCGGCCAGCAGGTTGGCTGCGAACGGGCGCGTGCCTGTCAGCAGCGAGACACCGTTGTGTTCACTGCCGAGCTCGTTTTTCCTCACGTCGAAGCCGAACGGGCTGGAGTCGGGCAGGCGTTCGACAGTCACCCGCAGCGGGCCTTTGCCACGGGGCCAACTCGTGAACTCAGTGTTTGTCGGGCAGTTGTCGAAGAGCTTGATTGTCGCGGACTGGGTTGCCGGGGCGTCTTCTCTGTGGAGTGTCAGCCTTGCCTGCGTGGCGACGGTCGAGGCCACGACCGGCAGCACCTGGATTTGCAGCTTTCCCCGGGCCGGCTCGGCTCCGGGAGAGAACACCCACGTCATGGATGGCGCTTTCTCATCAATCCAGAGAACGCCGGGCCTGTGCTTGCCGGTATACGTGTGCTGCTCGGCTGGGGTGCTATGGTGCTGCCTGGAGGCGGCGGTGAATTCCGCTGAGCCGCCGCGAAGTCCGAAGACGAGGATGGTCGCCACGAAGCCGACGCCCGCACTGAGTGCGGCCAGGATGGAGAAGGCGGCGATTCGACCGGTCAGCACTGTCAGGCGCCCGCCGGGCGAGGCAACGCTGCGGTGCGCCGTCTTGTCGCGCAGCTCTGCGGGCAGGCCGGCCGAGCCTGTCATTATGACACCAACAAAGAGAATGACGGAGCCGGCGCTCAGCACGACCCTCAACAGGAGCTGGTACGCGGCGGTTTCGGATGCAGCGGGCATAAACGGCGCCGCAAGCACGACGACGGCGAAGGGGATGAAGGTAAGAAGGAACCACTGCTGGCGCAGGGCCTGGCGCAGGCAGAGCACCGCTGCGGCGGGGGTCGAACCAGCCAGCCGGCCCAGATATGACTTAGCCACTACTCGGTTACCTCAGCACTTGCGGGGCCTGAATCCGTCTTGCCGATAATCTGCATGAAGAGCTCTTCGAGCGTCATCGATGGGTGCGCAACGCTTACCACGCGGGCGCCGGCTTCCTCGAGTGCCTGGCGGAACCTGGCCTTGTCCTGAGGTGAGGCAAGCTCAAGAAGGATTGTCAGCATGTCCGGCCGGGTCAGCAGCTCCTTTACGGAGCCCGACTTGAGCAGCTTGCCGTGCTCGAGGATGGCGATGCGCTCACAGACAGTCTCGACTTCCGAGAGCAGGTGCGAGCACAGCAGTATCGTAGTGCCCTGTTCCCTGAGCTCCAGCAGCATCTCCTTGACCCTGCGCGCGCCGATGGGGTCGAGGCCGGAAGTTGGCTCGTCGAGTACAAGGAGCTCGGGCTGGTGCAGCAGTGCGCAGGCGAGGCCGAGCCTGCGCGCCATGCCCTTGGAGTATTCCTTCACGCGCCGCCTGCGGGCAGCGGCCAGTTCCAGTTGGGTGAGCAGTTCCTCCGTGCGCGCGGCTATTGCCTGCCTGGCCATGCCGTACAGGCGTCCGTGGAAGGTCATCGTTTCGTCCGCGTTCATAAAGGCGTGCAGGCTGCTCTCTTCGGGCAGGTAGCCGATTCGTGATTTTACGGCTGAAGAAGCGGCGGGAGAGCCCAGGACGCTAAGCTCCCCGGCTGTGGGGAAGAGCAGACCCAGGAGGAGCTTGACGAAAGTAGTCTTGCCGGAGCCGTTGGGCCCGAGCAGGCCGAATATCTCTCCTCGGCGGATGGTCAGGTTGAGGCTATCGACGGCGAGAACGCGCTTCCTACCCCAGAAGTCGGAGTAGTACTTGGTGAGGTTTACGGCGACAACTGCATCTTGAAGTTCCATGGCGGCTCTTCAGTGAAGGGCGGCGGGGATGTCCGGTCGCGAAGCAGAAGACAAGAGCTTGCTGCAGGGGCTACCTGGTGCGCCTGCGCCTTCTCCTGGTCTTCAGCTTTTCTTTCTGCGCTACGCGCTTGAGCTCCTTCTTTATCGCCTGGCGAACCTTGCGCCTGCGCACTTCGCTGGGTTTCTCGTAGTAAGAACTCCTCTTGATGTCCTTTGTCAGCCCCTCCTTTTCGCAGATTTTCTTGAACCGCTTGAGCAGAAACTCGATCGGTTCCTCTCCGCGCGCTTGCACCTTAATCATACGCTGTCACTGGTCCTTTCTGAAAGGGTGTCAAATCACCTATCTCATGTCTTCACTGAGCCTCACCACTACTTTTGTATACTTGTCGAACAGGTACATTCTTCCATACCTGTCGAAGCCTATTCCGGCGCAGTTTCTCGCCGCCCGCGTCGAGGAGAGCATCCACTGCGCTCCCCGGCGGGTCGGGTCTATTCTGAGTATTTCCCTGCCGTCGGGGACTGTTCCGTAGATATCGCCCCTGATATCGACCGCGAGGTCATCAAGCCACACCCTGGTTTTCCTGGCGCCAGAGCGTTTGGCACCTTCGCGGTCGAAGAACTCGACCTGGTAACCCTTGGTGAAGATAAAGGAATTTCCGTTCTTGTCAACAGCAATCTGGGCGGGCCGTGAAGTTTCCGCCTCCTTGTCGGGAAAGAGCTGGAGCAGGCGCCCGTCCGGACTGTACACGTGTACGGACCACCGACTACGGTACTGGAGAAGGTAAATCCTGTTGCCGGTGCTGTAGAGGTCCAGCGGCCTGTCGATATTATCCTTGCCTGAGCCGGGGTTGCCGATGGGCTTGAGGAAATTGCCGCTGGGTGAGAATTTGAAGACCCTGTTGAGCTTGCTGTCAAGCACGTAGGCGTTGCCTTCCGTATCGGAGCATAAGGCGATAGGAGCCTGGAACTGTCCGGGGTTGGGGCCGCGGCCGCCGAACCTGGATTTTGTCCAGCCGTTGCGGTCGATGTGCCAGATTTCGGCGGTCCGGGTGTCGAGCAGGTAGAGACCGCCTTCCGGCGTGACGGTGAATGAAGACACGTTGGCGAGGTTCTCTCCACCCATTTTCCCGAGGAAGTCGCCGCCCTGGGAGTAACGCCTGAGCACATCGCCGTTCTCGCTGACGACGAATACCTCGCCGGTATGGCTGACTGCGAGCTGCTCCGGGTCGGCAAGGACGCCAAGCGCGTTGGTGGGCCTCTTGAACCTGCGAACGAGCCTGCCGGCGGTGGACATGACGCAGACACCGTGAGGCGAGCGTTCGAGGATGACCAGGTTATTGAATCGCCGGCTGTATCGCAGGCCCTTGGGTGGGGCCAGCTTGCCGTTCAGGTCGTACTCGCCGACGAATTGGTTGTCGGCACCGAACTTCAGTATCTTGCGCCTCGCGTAGTCACTGACATAGAAGTTGCCTTCCATATCCATGGCGATTGCGGTAGGCAGTCTCATCTCGCCCGGCTTGTTGCCCCGTCTCCCGATAGAGCAGACAAACTGCCCGGTGGGCGAGAAGATGTGTATGGCGCATGCGCTGTTGTCAAGGATATAGACATCGCCGTTGGCGGCGACCTCGAGGTCCGCAATGTTTCCGAAGTAGCCGTTGCCGGAACCGCGTGCACCGTAAATGACCTCGGGCTTTCGCCTGAAGATATCGCCCTGGTACTTGTAGCGGTTCAGGCTGCCAGACCTGCTGTCCACCGCGTAGATGTGAGAGCCGTGGACCTTGACCAGTGAGAAGGAAAACTCCTCGCCGTAGAGCGCGGAGACCCGCAGGATGTTGAAGTCTTCAGAGAGGGTAATGAGTTTCTTTTCGAGAGCATCGAGTATAAGCAGGTGGTTGTCCGAGTCGAATGTCGCGAACGCTATCTTGCGGAAGCGCGGCGTGATTTCCCCGAAGGATGCGGTGGGCCGGAAGCGCCTGCCCCGGGGCCCGGGGCCGAGTGCCTTTATGCGTATGCTGTGTTTCGCTTGAGCGCCGTGCGGGTCTGTGACAGTCACGGTGAGAGTTATCTGTGCGCGCTCCGGTGGGCAGAGCCATCTCAGCGTGCCGGTGACAGTCTCCTGCGCGCTGAGCTGGCCCGCGTCGCACGACCAACTGAAGATGTGGAAGTTGTCGTTCCCGTCGTATATCTCGCAGTTGACAGTCACTTCCTCGCCGGCGTATGCCTGGGTGCGCGATGCTGACATGGACTCAATAACGGGCGGGGCGTTGACATCCGGTGCGAGCTTGGGGTTGACATTGACTGCGGTGTCGCCCACGCGGACTTTCATGCCGTGTTCGAGCTTGAGAGTCTTGCAGGTACAGGAAGCGGCAGCAACGCTTGTCACTATCGCCTGGCCCACAGCCTTCTCTTCCACGAAGACCTTTTCCTTGGTCATCGGGACATAGACCACCTTGGCATCGCGGTAGATGTCGAAGAGCATGTCTCGCTTGACGCCGTGTGCGGAGCCCTTGTCGAGACGGATTGTCTCACCTGCGGCCGATGACACCTTCGCCAGGATACGGGGGCCGTCAGCATGCGCTGGAGCACTCAGCTCCATGAGTATGCCGGCGGCAATCGCGGTGCAGATAGCACAAGTGAAGAGAACTCTCAGGGTTCCTGACCTCACTGTCGGTGCCTCCCCGCGGCCTCCGGCCGAGAAAGTAGAGAAGAGAGAGGAGAACAAAACAAAGGAGGCCGCTGCTCTACTGTTCTACTTTTTACTCTCTCAACGGAATCTTAGCGGGTTTGCGGGGCTTAGTCAAGGTTTTTGATTGCTGCAATATACCACGAACTTGCCCGGCGCACCAGCTCGATCCGTCGCTTGAGCGAGCCGCTGACTGTGCGTCCGGCCTCGGTAAGCTCTATCTTGTAGTTAAATACCGCCTCTACCGTCGCCTCGTCATCGTCAAGTTTCATGCTTATTCCGGAATGTCCGGCGCTGAGAACGCGCACCTTCTCGTTGAAGAAATCCCTAATCTGCTGCGCAACCTCAGAACGCAACTGTCCCTGTTCCGGGTCTATCATTTCGGCGAGTTCACCCGCCTTCCCCTCGCGAAAACACCTGTCAAATGCCTCAATCCTAACGGTTATTATCTTGCGCGTAAGCAAGTCACGCGCTTTCGCAAGCATGAGCTTCGCCTTCTTGTGGTCGGGGTCGAGGTCGTCGAGCAGGTGCTTGAGCTTCTGGATGGCAGCTTCGGGGTTTTTGGCCTTGAGCGCGAAGTCGGCCTCGTCGAGAAGCGAACTTATCTTCTGCGTGCGCTCGACCTGCTCCTTGTGTGCGCGCTGCAGCTCCGCGAGGTAGTCTTTCTCATTCTGGCTGCGGGGTACCAGGTCAGCGAGGGCTTTGGCACTGCTGAGGGCGGACTCGTAATCTCCACGGGCCTGGGCCTGCTTCGCGGCCGCCAGCAGTTCGCGGGCCCGGATGACCCTTGTGAGCACGAGGTTGGCCGTCTCGTTTGCACCGTCGATGGAGAGCGCCGATTTGGCCGAGCTCTCAGCCCGGGGGAGGTCGCCCGTCAGCAGGGCATCCTGTGCCTCAACCAGGAGCTCCTGCAGGCGGTTCTGGGCCTTGAGCTTGTCGCGCGCATCCGCAAGCACCCGGAACGCCTGGCTTGCGTTCTCGTAGTCCTCGGGTAGCTTGGCAAGTGTCTCAACCGCTTTCGCCCACTGCTGGTCCCTGTAGTACTTCATGCCGAGATGGAAAATCTCATCAAGCGCCTTGTTACGCTGCAGGTGCTTGTTACACTGGGCAATCAGCTCATCGATGTCCTTGTAGTGCGGGATTTTCTCTTTCACACGCCGCAGCTCCAGAAGCGCCTCCGAGTATTCTTCCTGTTGAACGCAGTTCCTGGCGCGATTGTATGCGCCGGCGAGCTCCGGCGTGAGCTCGAAGCTTATCTTGACCTCGTCCAGCGACGGAGAGCTGCCTGCCTGCGTCAGTGTGACTGTAAGCTCCTCTGGCCGGTAGCCGGGCCGCTCAAAGGTCAGCACATAGGTGCCGACGGCGAGCTTGGCATCCTCAAAGGGCAGTCCTCGTTCCTTTTCCCGCGGTTCTCCCGCCTCCCTGCAGTAGACGGTGCGCACATCGTCGGGCAGGGCGGCCCGGAGGGCGGAAAGCAGCAGCAATCCCTCCTTGTTCTCGGGGGTTTCGCCGGGGGTTGGGGTATCCGGCGTCTGCGTATCACCGGGGTGCTGCGTGCCGGGGCCCGGCTCGGTATCTGTCTCGCCGGGGACCTGGACCACGATGGGCTTCTGTGTGTCGTCGCTCCATACTGTAAGAAAGAGGATAATCAGCACGACGGCCGCGACGATTCCGCCGGCTATGCCCCCGAGGAGTGCTTTGGGAGTACCAGGTTCGACCGGGATTATCATGCGTGCGGGCGTTACCGAGCTGTCGATTTCAAGTGTCTTGGGGTAAGACTCACCGGCGGGTGTTGCCGACATGCTTGCCGTGACAGCCGAGCCGGTCTCGAACGCGTCGAGGTCCGCGAGCAACTGGCTGGGGTCGCTGTAGCGCTCGGCCGGCTTCTTCTCGAGCAGCTTCATGACGATGTCTTCAAGGGGCCCGGGGACGTCCGGGCTCAACTCGTGTATGGGCCTGGGTTTCTCGTAGATGTGCTGGTAGATTACGGCCGTCGGCGTATCTGCCTGGAAAGGCACCGTGCCGGTGAGAAGCTCATAGAAGACGACGCCAAGAGAGTAGAGGTCGGAGCGCACATCAAGCTCGTCGCCTTTGCCCTGCTCGGGCGACATGTAGGGCGGGGTTCCCATTATCATGCCTGCGCGGGTGATGGAGGTGCGTACCCTCGCCGCCTTTGCCAGGCCGAAGTCCATGACTTTAACCGATGAATCGCCTGCAATCATCATATTGGAAGGCTTGATATCCCGGTGGACCATGCCCTTGTGGTGCGCGCACTCCAGCGCTTTTGACACGTCGCGGACTATTCGAATGGACTCCTGGATGCTGTGCTGGTCGCCGCGCTTGAGCTTTACTGACAGGTCTTCCCCTTCGACGAACTCCATTGCGAAGTAAGGAACACCCTTTTCGATGCCGTAGGAGTAGACTTGCACGACGTTCGGGTGTATGAGCGAGGCGGCGGCCTTCGCTTCCCGCTCGAAGCGGGCCCGGAACGTCTCATCCTTGGCGAGCTCCTTGGGCAGCACCTTGACGGCGACCTGGCGGTCGAGCGACTCCTGCTTGGCCAGGAACACCTGACCCATGCCGCCCTTGCCAATGCGCTTCTCGAGCACGTACTCGCCTAACTTTACCGCCATCGTTTTCCTTTCTCACTATCGTTCTCTCGAACAAGAATACAGCGGGAAATCCTAATTTCTAAATCCTAAATCCGAAACAAATCCGAAGCACGAAATTAAAAGCACTAAACCTGCAAACCGGTACGTTTCGTATTTCGTGTTTCACATTTCGAATTTCCGCGGCTCCGCCGCGGCCTAATGCCGTACTGGCAGTATCAGTGTGTACGGGTCGGCGTCGCGGGCGTAGGTTACCTGGCCACCAAGTTGATATGGCGCACCTTCGCGCAGCACGACCTCATACACGCGGGACCCCGGGTTGTACACCAGCATGTACGGGTATGACGGGCCGTAGGGCACTTCCGACGGCTCCCGCCACGGGTTAACCATTACCCGGCCATCCTCGAACTTCTTGGGCATGTACACCACGCGCACAGTCGGCTCCCACTTCATCGCAACCGACTCGCACCCGGCGCAGAAAAGAACAAGCGCGACCGTAAAGACTACCAGTACCGAGGCAACACACTTCATGTTTCGGACCTCCCCCTGTCGGGTGGAACATCTTCTATATCAGCGCATTATACCACATAAGCCCGCAACAATCAATCACGCAGTCTCAAAGACACGCAAATTTCACCAAAACTTGACATTGGGCAGCAGACCTGAGTCAACACAGTTTGCATACAACCGGGCCGCGGTGCTATAATATCATAGAACCCCAGGAGGAGGGAATCCTATGAGAGCAAGACTGCTGGCCTGCACCATCGTGTGCGCGTTTTTCCTGGTGATTACGGGCCCTGCCGGGGCTGAGCCTGAAAAACCCGCCTTCAACCCCGCGAAAATCAAGGGCGCTGAAAAGCTCTCCGAAGATGCAAAGAAAATCCTCCGCGAGAACGGCCTCGTAATCATGCCCAAGGAGTACCGGCAGATTTTCGAAGTGTACGAGTACAGTGGCCTGCCAAACTATATCACAGTGGACAGCGTTATCGAGACATTCCGCGTGATCTTTGAAGAGTGCCTTTCGCTGCAGGAGCGGGGGGTAATCGGTCAGCTTGAGGAAGGACTGCGCAAAATCCACGACACGGTTACGCAGATTGTTGCCTCGTTACCAGCCCAGCAACCCGGCGAGAATGCAGATAAGAACACCCAACTCGCCAGGGAAGCAGTCCTCTTCCTGTCGGCATACACTTCCATCGCGGGAAAGTTACTGGACAACACTTTCCCTGCGAATGCTGCGGTCAAAAAGACTGTTGATAACGAAGTTCAGATGATAAAGGAAGCTAAAGGTATCAAGGCGAGCCCTCTTACTGGCCGCCCGCGCGACTACTCCCGGTTCAAGGTCCGCGGCAAGTACACTCAGGATGAGGAGATTGCCCGATATTTCCGGTCTGTGTTCTTCCTGTCCCGAACCACATTTCACGTTGAGTCCAAGCGCGAGACGCTCGCAGCGGTGGTACTGAATCTTGCGGCGAAGTGGGGCGTCCTGGACAAAGAGGGGCCTGGAAAACTCTACGAAAAAATATTTGGGAAGCCCGATGACCTGACTGCCGACGACTACGAGCGCACAATCGAGAAAATCGTGCCCTGGGAAGTGAGCATGCCGTGGGTCAATAACCTCGAAAAAGGCAAGGATGTCCTGCTGCTGGTCAAGCATGTAAAACCCTTGCAGGAAGAACTGCGCAAACTTCCTGACCCGCGCACAACCGATGAGTGGTTTACGCCGGAAGAGTTTCCAGACTGGCCGGGGTTAAGCAAGGGACTTCGCCTCATCGGCGCGGCCTATCTACCGGATGAGGAACTGTTGCTCAAGACAAGCGCTGCGCTTTACACAAAAGGCAGGGTGCTGCCGAGCGGTCTGGATGTCGGCGTGCTGCTCGGGCATGAGCGCGCGAAGACGCTGCTT
>DAOVDS010000298.1 GCA_030669415.1 bacterium | reverse complement strand
GCCGCCGGAAGAAGAGGAAGAAGAACCACCTGAAGAAGGTGAGGAACCACCCGAGGAACAGGAAGAACCGCCTGAAGAGCCTGAGAACCCGCCACCGGAATTTTTCGAGGAGCCTATCGAGGAAGCCGAAGTGTTATTCGTAATTGACCGGACAGGCTCCATGCGCTGGCCCTCGAAGATGTCAGTTGTGGACGAGGGCGGCAACCCCGTCAACAACGCTGCAAAATATGACGTAGCCCGCATCGAGCTTATCAAGGCGATACAGGACCTTGCGGACAACATGAAGTTCGGGCTGGTGTGCTTCGCAACCGGTGGCTACATGGGTGGCAGTACTGACAGCTACTGGCGCAATGGTGGAGGTGGCATAGGCGGCAGGTGGACCAGTTGGCCGCCAAAGTCCGGCGAGCCGGCGCCGATAGGCCGTCACCGCAAAGACAGGTCCAATGTCCCGATATGGCCGGCCACCGGGAAAATAGTGCCGGCGAACGCGGCCAACAAGGCGGCGGCGATTTCATGGTCGCAGGGGCGGCTCAGCAATTCCGAAGTATCTGGCGGCACATGTACTTACGAGGGCATGTCGGCAGCGCTGAAGATGGTTTCCAAGGCACCGCCGGGCGTTGGTCCCGGGGGCGAGCCGAAGAAGTCGGCAACGGGCATTTACCTCCTGACGGACGGTGCACCGACGCATATCGGTTCGGTTGCGTACGCACTCTGCCGTGTATACGGAAGCTACGATGCCGGCCAGGTGTACAATGACGGCACGTTTACTCTTTCGTGCATGGCGCTGACGAAGTCGAAGATTCTGGCGGAGAACACCCAGCGCGCGACGATATACACGCTGGGCATAGGCATGGACATGTCGCACCAGAATGCACATGTCTGGAACCCGGGCAAGATGAACTGGGATGTTTATCCGACCGCGTACAACAACCACACGCGCAGTTTCCTGACGCAGCTTGCGGAGGCGACCGGCGGTCACTACCGCGAGGTTTCGAAGTAGCTGCTGTAGGAAGAGAGACAGAAGTCGGGGCCGGCTCAACCTGAGTCGACCCCGCTTTTTCTATAGGAGCCCTTGGACAAGGGGTATTCTGCACCCTTGCAGGCGGCTGCTCACGTTCCTGTGTCCGCGACAGTTTTGTAGGTAATCTCTGCGCGCCGGACTTCAGAGGCTGTCCAAAAAGTTGACGCCGACAGGCTGATTTGAGACTGCCAACAGCAACAGTCGCAGTCAAAACACAAAATCCCAAACCCGCGTCAGCTAAACCAGCCTCCTCACGAACGCAAAAACGCTTCTCCCGCTTCAGTTTCCGTCATATGGCAACCGATACTCCTTTGCACAGCAGGCTCATCAGCCGCCTCACGTTGTACACCAGACACACCAGGCTCCACTCCGCCCTCGCTCCGGCCAGACCGCGCAGACTCAACCGCCTGAAGCGCAGCAGCCGCTTTATGTATCCGAACACCGTCTCCACGGTACTCTTGCGCTTGGCATAGCGCTCCTTTCCTTCAGGCGTCGCGAGCCGCGCCGTACTCACGCAGGTCCAGCGCTACCCCGACGCCCTCGCCCTTTCCTGCCTGGGCGAAATCGCCGGCGAGACGCTGGCGGAAGAAATACTCAACCAGATATTCGACCAGTTCTGCATCGGGAAATAGCAAGCCGCGGGCCTCGGCCCCCGAGTACGAAGCCCCGGACTTCAGTCCGGGGATGTTCAACCGCAAAACACTGGCAATCAAAACGCTGCTCTTGTATCATGCCGACAGTGAATTGATAGAACAAATCTGGTATGCAAAGAGGAAGAGATGAGAAAACTGCTCCTATCTATCCTGCTTGTCCTGTCCCTTTTGATTGGCTGCGGAGAAGCGCTCCAAGAGAATCCGGAGAACCTGAAGAACCAAGAAAAAGAGGACGGCAAAGATAATCAGCAGAAGAGAATACATGAGCTGATTGAACTATATAGACGCAGAGATAGCGATTCCTGCAGCTTTGCTACGGAGGCTCTGGAAAAGATTGGCAAGCAAGCAGTTAACGCTCTGATTAACGCGTTGAAAAGCGATGAAAATGAGTGGGTGCGCGCCTCTGCTGCAGGGACATTGGGCCGAATAGGCGATAGAAGGGCTGTCGAGCCTCTTATTGGGGCATTGAAGAGTGATAAGGATAGAACTGTACGGGTCTGGGTAGTAGATGCATTGGCAGTCATAGGCGACGAAAGGGCGGTTGAGCCTCTTGTCAAGGCATTGGAAGACAAACGAGATTTGGCCGTCCGCACCCACGCAGCAGGCGCACTGGGCAACATAGGCGACAAAAGAGCAGTTAAACCTCTTGTCAAAGCACTGGTGAATAAGGACTATAATCTTCGCCACAGTGCTGCACAGGCATTAGGCGAGATTGGCGATCAGAAAGCAGTTGACCCTTTGATAAGGGCGTTGAAAGACAAAAGCAAAGGAGTCCGCTCCTCCGCCGCAGAGGCATTGGGCCAGATAGCCGACCAGAAGGCAGTTGACCCTCTGATAAGGGCCTTGAAAGATAAGGGCAGTTGGGTCCGCTCCTCCGCCGCAAAGGCGTTGGGCCAGATAGGCGAGCAGAAGGCAGTTGACCCTCTTGTTGAGGCATTGGCAGATGAAGGTGAATGGGTCCGGGCCCATGCTGCAGAAGCGTTGGGCCGGATTGGTGACAACAGAGCGGTCGAGCCGCTCAAGAAACTGTGGAAAGAGGATCGCAACAAGTATGTTCAACTCTATGCTGCCTGCGGGTTGGTTAGAATGATTGGTGATGACGATGCCTTCGAGTCTGTAATCAGGACATTGAGAACTGGAAAACGTGAGCTCCGCGCAGATGCGGCTCTACTGCTTGGCAAGATGGGTGATGAAAGAGCAATTGAGCCTCTAATTGAGGCATTGAGAGATAAACATTCAGTGGTCTGCAACAACGCTGCTTGGGCATTGGGCAGCATAGGCGACAAAAAGGCGGTTGAGCCTCTGATTGCCGCCTTGAAACACGAATGGAACTGGGTCCGCTGCAGTGCGGTAGAGGCGTTGAAGAAAATAACTAAGCAAGATTTCGGCAAAAGCTACGAAAATTGGAAAGAGTGGTATGAAAAAAGCAAGGGTAAGTAGTCACTCTTGGCAGTGTCGATAACTCGCAGGGAGCGTATTGCTGTGGTAGTACTAAATCGAAACCGCCCACGGCGGTCGTGGGTAAAGTTTCTGTGGGGAATCTCGGGTGAATTGCCAAAGGAAAGCTGGTATCCATCAGGCTCGGGGAGAAAGAGATGAGGAAGTTGTTAGTGTTTCTGCTGTTGGTAACTGTGGCTCTCTTAGGGTGTCAGGACAAGGAAAAACCAGAAGCAAAGAAACCTGTTGAAACAAAGAAACCTGAAAAGACCACCGAACCGGCGAAGAAAAAATCCGTAAGCCCTGAAATAGCAAAGAAAGTGGAAGAACTGTTTAGGGACTTGAAAGGTAAACATGACGGTGCTTTCCCCAAGACCAAAAACGCATTGTCAAGGATAGGCAAACCTGCAATTGAAGCTTTGGTAGAAATGCTGAAAGATAAAGATTGGGAACACCGCCACTTTGCTGCCTGGGCACTGGGGCTAATGCCAGACAAATCAGCTACGCAGCCTCTAATAGAGACACTGAAAGACAAGCAACCAGAAATCCGGGGCACCGCTGCACTTAGTTTGGGAGAAATAGGAGATAAGAGAGCCACTCAGCCCCTGATAGGGATGTTGGAAGATACAGATGGACGCATCCGCGGGATTGCCGCGTTGGCATTGGGGAAACTTGGAGATAGGGGAGCTGTAGAGCCTTTGATAGAGATGTTGAGAAAGGACAAGTTCTGGAATGCCCGCACCGCTGCCGCAGGGGCATTGGGAATGATAGGTGACGAAAGAGCAGTACAGGCACTAATAGGGGCGCTGAAAGACGAAGTGGAATTTGTCTGTTGCTCTGCCGCGACGGCATTGGGAGAAATAGAGGACAAAAGGGCAGTTCTGCCTTTGGTAGCGTTGTTAGAAGACAAGGAAAAGAGCCTGCATGCTCACCAGGAAGCTGCAAGGGCCTTGGGCAAGATAGGAGATGAAAGAGCTGTTCAACCTCTGACAAAGGTGATAGAAGGTTTCAAAGATTACAGTCCCCACGTTCGTTGGGAAGCTGCAAAAGCCTTGGGCAAGATAGGAAACAAATCTGCTGTTCCAAACTTGACAAAAGTATGGAAAGTGCAACCAGAATGCTATACTGATCAACAAACGACAGTTCAAGTTTGGTGCGCCTATGCCTTGGCCAAGATAGAAAACAACAAGGAAGCGTTTGAGTACCTCCTGAAGGCGTTGAAAGACGACGATCCCTTTGCCTGCAGTCCTGCTGCGGAGGCACTGGGGGAATTGGGGGATAAGGAAGCGGTCGCTGCATTGGTAGAGGCCCTAAAAAGTGAGTGTGAGGATGCGTATCTTGCCTTCGTAGCTGCCGAGGCCTTGGGAAAGATCGGGGACAAGAGTGCCGTTGTACCTTTGATAAGCACATTGAAACACGAATATGAACCTGCTGTCTCCTCGGCGGCCAAGGCACTTGGGCAAATCGCAGACAAGAAGGCTATCGGACCTCTGATAGAAACGCTGAATCATGAAGCCTGGTTTGTCCGCGCCGCCGCCGCAGAAGCTCTGAAGAAGATAACAAAGCAGGATTTTGGCGAAGATTATGCCAAGTGGCAAGCCTGGTACGAGAAGAGCGAGGGTAAGTAATTTCGCCCTCAGCATATCGCCCATTGAGCAGTAGTGCCGCAAATTTGCCGAATTACTCAAAAACACCAACACTTCCAGCTTCCTTGCGTATATGAGAATGGAGGTCACGAAGCGACTTTTTGCTGAGTGCCTCCGGCAGAGGTTTGACTTTTGCCCGGTGTACTTGGTATATAGTAGTGGGGAAGGAACTTACGACAGTACCAGGACACGCGGGTGAAGGACAAAACTGATAGCCAGCTCGTGAAGCTCACGAAGAAGGGCAAGGAGAGCGCCTTCAAGGAGCTTGTAGAGCGCTATCAGGGTCGGGCTTACTGGGTTGCGTTCAACATGCTGCGCAACCGCGAGGAAGCGACCGACATTGCGCAGGAAGCGTTTTTTCGCGTGTATCGCTCGCTCGACCGGTTTGACATTAAGAGAAACTTCTACACC
>DAOVDS010000419.1 GCA_030669415.1 bacterium | reverse complement strand
CTTCGCTGCTGTGAGTTTCCGGCTTGCTGGTGCGCCCGCAACCGACGCAGTTGTCGCCTCGTCGTTGCGGACGTACTTGAACATGCGATACCCGTAGGTATCGTCGAACGTCTCGTACAACGCGCCTATCGGGTTGATGGCAGTTGCCTTGTTGGAAGTCAACCCCCCACTTATTGAACTCAACATCTCTACTTCTCCTTCTCCTGAGTTACCAGGATTGTTTATGTGGACTACGCATCCACAATCTGCAAACCGTGCGTGTTCAGTTTCTTGAACACCAGGTTGCCCTGTGTCACGACCGCGAACGTGCTGCCGAACTGCTTTTCGAGCAGTTTCGCCGGTAATGTCAGGCAGAACGCGGGACGGTTCCCGTAGTTCTTCCAGCCCATCACGTACCACTGCATGTACCGCAGGTCGATGCAGTACCAGTCACCTACATCACCGTGCGCCACGGTTGCAGTCAAGGACGGGTCAGACAGCACCGGGGCACCATAGACTACCGGGTAGCCATAGAACACGTCATCGGTCATGTTCGGCGTGTTCACCTGGCCATACTGCTCGGCCGCGAACATCGAATATACAGCCGCATTGGTAAGATGCAGCCCTACCCGCCCGCCGGAGCCCGCAATCTGGCCCATCAGGTCAATGAGCGCCATGATGCCCCCGCGGGTTGTGCGATAGGCACCAGTCGTTATCACCTTGTTGCGCCAGCTTGCATGCAGCGCCCGGTCAAGGCCGCCAACAACACCACTCGATGTCGTCTCGTGTATCGCCCACGGCAGGCCGGTAAGCGAACCTTCGGTCGAGGTCTTTTTCCACAGCCGGGTAGCGCCTACGAGGTCGTTCAGGTGGTCTTCAAGCGCGGCATTGGTCTGCTCGTGCATGTAGTCCACAACCGCCTGGTCGCCCTGCGCCATGTTCAGACGCCAGTCGTAAATCGCCAGCGGAGTTGCGAATTTCGCAATTGACCACTCGCTACGCACAGCCTGGTCTTTCTGCTGCGCGTTCACCGCCTGCGATTCCGTGGTGATTTCCACGGTAACGCCCAGCGCGTCCAACCTCGCCGGGAATGTGAACTTATGCCCGCCGGTCTTGGTAGGCCCAAGCACTTCAGTCGTGCTCGGCAACTTGTAGAACGGCCCTCCACCGTTCCTGTTCTGATTCCTCTGGAAAATGTCCAGTAGCGGCCGGTTCTTGACCAGCGAGCTGAACATCTTTTTCTGGTACGCCTCGATAATCAAGGCGGTCTCTTCAGTCGTAAAAGAAGTCGTATCAGCCATTTATCACCTTCTTCTCCTTCGGAGGATGGCAAGGCCCTCCTCCCTTGCTTCCCTTTTTGCTTGCTCCTCACTTACCGGCTCAACCTTGCTCTTGACAATCGAGCCAGCAACCGTCTTCGGCTTGCCTGAGACCATCGCAGGCTTCTTCTTTGCCGGTTTCTTGCCTACAAGATGACTGAACGCAGCCTGAAGGAATGGGGTCACTTTACCCTCGAAGAGCACTTCATTGACGAAAGCCTCGAACTTGGCCCGGACTTCCGGGCTTTTGAGTTCCTTGTGACTGTCGATGAAAGTGGACACTTCGCGCTTGAAATCGCCATCTGCCGTGCTATCCTCGACGCCAGCGAGCTTCTGTTCCATCTCCGCTATCTTAGCCGTCAGGGTATTCATCCCTCTGGCAAACGGTTTCTGACCATCGTCAAGTTCTTCCAACTGCTCGTCAGTGAACAGCGGCTTCGGCTTCGGCGCTGCCTTCGGCTCTGGCGCACCACGGCTCTGCAGCATCTCAGTCAGCGTCTTCACCTGCCCCCTGAGTTCCGCGAGTTCCGGGTTTACGGGCGCCGCCTTCGGCTCGTCCTCTTTCTCGACAGGATCCCCTTCCTCATCAACTTCGGTCTCTTCGACGACTTCCTGTCCCTCAATCTCTTCTGGCATTACAGTCCTCCTGTTATGCACGTCGCAATACGCTCACCAGCTTTTTACCTAACTGTTTGCGCTTCTTCTTGCGAACACGCTCTGGTAACGCCTTGATGCTTCGCGTGTGTCCCGCCCACCGCTTACTGGTACCACGGGGCAGCTCTCCACGAGCCTCTTTGGCGTAGAAAAATCGTATTTGTCGCTTCGATTTATACGGCACTTAACTATCGCCCTCGCCATTGTCTCTCGGTTTAATATCACTTGGCACGAAGACTTTGCTCTCGTTTTCATACGCTTCTTTTGCGCGTTTTTCCCATTCCGCGGGCATCATAAGATTCCCGCACTGGACACAGCCGAGCACCATGATGGGATTAGCCTTCATTATCCCGCCTGGTTCCCCGGAAACGATTTCAGGGATGAATTCAACGACCACAAGTGGCTTTTTCTCAAAGAGGACGCAATCACATGCCGGGCATTTTAAGGGATTGCCCTCGAATTCTTGCATGCGTTTC
>DAOVDS010000253.1 GCA_030669415.1 bacterium | reverse complement strand
AGAGGACACAGAGAAGAAAGAAGAGGATAATAAACAGGGAGAAGAAAACAGGCCACAAAGACGCAGAGAAGAACCACAGATTTCACGGATTCAATCAGGCATGAGGCTTGAGACGTGAGGCTTGAGTATTGGCTTTTGGCTGTTACTGACTGCAGATTACGAAGAAGCGCAATCGTGCCTCTTCACGTAGGCGACTGCCGCCGTAATCTCAGGATCCGTGTTGAGGAACCTCGCCCAGTATCCCTTCGACCAGACCGGAATCCTCTTGGTGGAACTATTTGTGGGGTAACTGTCTCGCCTCGTAAACGAGGCGGCTAAAAGTTTTCGCACTTCTCGCGATGATACTGCTTTGAACCCCCTTACAATGCGGCCGTGCGCGTGGTCGTGCCTGCGAACCACGGTATGCACGTGTCTGGGCATCACCGCCAGTGCCATTATGACATAGTTGTTCAGCCGCGCCTGTTGCATTATCGCGTTTGTTACGGCTTGGCGCATCCTGCCGATAAGTTCCACGGGCTTGTGTTTCAATCGCTTCTGCGCCGTCGAGATGTATTTGCGCAGTCTATCGCCGGCTGGTTGCACCGCCCGCCGGCCGCGCGCCTCAATTTCACCGAACTCCCGCATCTCAGGCGACCAGACCTCCTTCGACCACGAACCTCGCACATCATTTGGAAACCACCATCCGTAACAGGTCCATACCAGGTGAATCCCCAAAATCATTGCCGCCCCCGTTTATTTTTAGCCGCCTCGTTTACGAGGCGGAATTCTGATTTCCTCTTCCGTCAACCCGTAGAGTTTATACACCAGCTTGTCAATCTGTTTGTCAGTCGCATCAATCCGGCGCTGGATTCTCGTTCTTGGCGTCCACGCAATCACCGACTAAGTCACGGACAAGACCATCCACATCACCGTATGCCGTTAACCTTGTTCAGGCAAGGTTTTCAATTGGTGGATTATAACAGATAAAGTTGGGTGGGGCAAGGATATAAGACAGCCAATGGCCAAGTAGCCAAGGAGCCAATGGGGAGGACAAGTTCAAATTTCAAAATCCTAATTACAAATCAAGCCCAACGCGCCGCAAGCGGCGCGGCTAAAAATCGGTGTAATCTGTGAAATCGGTGGTTTGGATTTATCTCCCCATGCTTGCGCATGGGGCTTCTGTGGTTGGGATTTTCTTTGGAATTATCGGTGTGAATCTGTGGTTTCTGCAATCAGCTTGCGACAGCGTGCTGTAGCTGGCAGCCTTCGACAACGAGCTTTGCGGCCTCGGCGAATTTCCACTGGCTGACAAAGACCTGGACAGCTTTCTTTCGCAGCGCGGCGTCGCAAGGGGCGATATCGAGAGCCGCCTTGAGGATTGAGGCGGCGGTGCGGTCGTCGCCGCGGTCGTGCACAGAGTCGGAGAGCTGTGTCATCCGGGCGGCAGCTTCTTCGGGCGTATTGGCGCTGTGGACGATTTCGTCAAGCTTGTCGCGGCAGAAGCGGTCGGTGATATTGAAGTGGGCCTTATCGCGCCAGATGTTGCGCGGCGGGGAGGGGGGCGGCAGTTGCGGCGCGAGTTTGAGTGATGGCAGCTCGGCGATTTCGAGCACACTGGCGCGCTTGATAAGGTGGGCAATGAGCTTGGCGGCAATGTCGCGCTCGATGCTGAGCGAGTCGGCGATTTCATCGAGAGTGCGCGGTTCTTCCAGGACGTCCGGGAGCCTGCCGACCACGGTCAGGGGGATACCGAAGGGCGAAGTGTCAGGCATGACGGGGAAGCCGTTCTTCTTGTACACGAACCTGGAATTGGAGCTCTGGATGCGGGTGAGCAGCACGGCGAATTCGTCAACGTTTCTGGCTGCTTCGACAAGTATGCGGATGACGTTGAGCTCAAAGGTGCGGCCCTCGCCGGCCGGGTCGAAGAAGTCTTCCACCGGCGGGCCGGGGTCGAAGTTGAACTCCGCGTTGCTCCAGAGGAAGATTTCGCAGATTTCTTCCTCAATCTGCCTGCGCAGGCAGTCGTTGATTTCGTCGCTGGTGAGGATGCCCTGTTCAACAAGCAGTTGGCCGAGTTTCCTGCCGGTGGATTTCTGGATTTTGAGGGCGGATTCGAGGTCTCTGGGCGAGAAGCCTTCCCTTTCAAGGAGGATGCTGCCGAGTCGGGTGTGGCGCAGCGTGCCTGTGGAAAGGAGGCGCACGCCGGTGCTGTCGAAGTAGACCTTGATTTCCTTGCCGCCCGAGGAGATTGAGAGAGTGCCCTGGCGGGTGCTGAGTGCGAGTGCCTGGAAGATGTCGGCGAGGCCGACCGTGCGGGTATCACCTTTGAGAGACATGCGCTAACCCCCATGTACTACATGTATCACTTCGGTGTCGTCCGGGCACAAGACCCGGTGGACGCTTGCGCAAAGCCGGTTACCAAGGAGTGTTTTCAGAGCAGAATACCCCAGCTTTACATTTCCCATACAATAGTGATTGTGCCTGCACGATGCAAGGAAAAAGACGCAAATTTTTGCAATTTATTTACCCCACACGCTTGAGGACTACTGTGTCAGCAGTTCAACAGCAGGCTTGCATACGGGCGGGAAGTCGGTTAGAATTGCAGGGCAAGCGGTTCAGTAATTGGGAGATTGATGAAGATGGCGGACACGACGAGCAAGTATAAGAGGCTCCACAACGACAGGGAGCTTTTGCAGACGAAGCCCAAGGTAGATGAGCCGGACTTCACGACGACGGACCCGTGGCGGGTGTTCCGGATACTGGGTGAGTTTGTGGAGGGTTTCGATGCGCTTCACGGCATTGGGCCTTCGGTGGCGGTGTTCGGCTCTTCGCGCCTGATGCCGGACAACGCATACTACAAGGCGGCGGAGCTGACGGCCCAGCTTATTGCGAGGCGTGGCCTGAGCGTCATCACCGGTGGCGGGCCGGGGATAATGGAGGCGGCGAACAAGGGCGCGTTCGACGCGGGCGGCGTTTCCGTCGGGTGCAACATCGAGCTTCCCATGGAGCAGAGCTCGAACCCGCACCAGACGATATCGCTGCAGTTCAGGTACTTTTTTGCGCGCAAGATGATGTTTGTGAAGTACTCGATGGCGTTTGTGATTTTCCCCGGCGGGTACGGCACGATAGACGAGCTTTTTGAAGCGCTCACGCTTGTGCAGACGGAGAAGATAGAGCACTTCCCGGTAATCCTCTTTGGCGCAAGCTACTGGACGCCGCTGCTTGAATGGCTCAAGGAGACCATGCTGGCCGAGGGGTGCATATCGAAGGATGATCTTGATGTTTTCACAATCACCGACGACCCCGAGGAGGTAGCGAAGACAATCGAGCACAACTGCAGGACGCACGGATACATGTAGGGCCGGACTGCGGGTCAACGCCGCCGGTTCTTTTCCCATTCCTCCTGGACGTGGCGTGCCTCGTCCTCGCGTCCAAGCCGCAGAAGCGTCTCGACGCGCCCGTGCATGGCGATGGGGTCAGCCGGGTTCGTGCAGGCAGCCTGCCGGAACGCCGCAAGTGCCAGGCCGAGCTCGTCCCGGGCGAGGTGGAGCTTGCCGAGTTCGTTCCACAGGTTGGAGTTGCCCGGGCTGAGCGCAAGCGCCTTGCGGTAGTACTGGATGGCATCGACAGGAAGTCCCTTTGCCGCGGCGCACAAGCCGAGCAGGCGCCAGGTCTCCCATTCAGCCGGGTTGAGCTGCGCAGCCTGGCGCAACAGCGGGTAGGCCTGGTTCCAGTTTTTCTGCTTTATCACCCTGCGCGCGCGCTCGAGTATCTTGACCGCCTGGCGGATGTCGCGCGGGTCCACAGGGGTGCGGGCCCGCGAGGTCCTTCCGGCCAGCAGGGATGCCACAACCACCAGCTTGTTTCCATAGCGCACAAGCGTCTTCTTGTCAAGCCTGGATGACAGCCTGGCAAACAGAACCCGTGCCTTCTCGACAGTACCGTGGTAGAGCTCATAGAGAGCCGCCGTCAGGACTGCATCCGGTTCGTCCACATCCATGCCGGCGAGTTTCAGGACATTGCCGGAAGCGAGGTCCGCGGGCCGGATTCGCCACTTCCTGTCGTCTGAGAAGTAGAGGTAGTATTCGCGCCGCTCTGCGCGGACCAGGCCGCTTACGACCGTTCCATCAATGAGGGTGAAGCTGGTCTGGCCGCCCCTGTCGGCCGCATCGCCGAGTGCCGCGTTGAAATTCTCCAGAACCTTGCGGAGCCTAACGATGTCGTCCCTTTCCAGCCGGACAATCTGCGCAACCCCCTCAGGGAGCGGGCATGACAGGAAGGTATCGCAGGAGGTCTCCGCCGGTTCGTACAGCTGGTCTGCAATCTGGCGCGTGATGACTGTGACCATTGGCTCGGCAGCCGGCCAGGCCACGGCAAGGGGGCCCCGCAGCCCCGGTGGACCTGCCGAGCGCAGCATCTCGTCAATCTTACTGCGGGCCTTCTGTTTGTGTCTGGGTGAGCCGTAGGTCTCGGCCTGCTCGAGGAGTGCGACAGCCTGCTGCACTTGCGAGTTCTGGCAGAGGCTTGCAGCTTCGAGCATGTCGTTGTTGAACCTGTCTTCAATCTCAAGCAGCAGCAGCGTTTTCTTGCGGCCTGCGTCGGAACTGTACGCCGTGGCGGCATACTGTTTCTCAAAGGCGCCATAGACTGCTGCCGCCTCGTAGAGCCGTCCCTGGGCTTCGAGTCGACCCGCCTCCATGGTGGTGAGCTTGAGGGCGAGCCGCTGTTGGGCGGCGCGTGCCTTCTCGCCGGCGGTTGTGTTGGGAAAAGAGCCGGCAGTGCTGCGGTAGCGCTCAAGCGCCGCTGCCGTATCTTCGGGGTTGTCCGCCTCGAAGGCTGCCGCAACCTGGAGTGCCAGGGCGGCCTGCTGCTCGGCTGTGGACGGTTTCGCGCCCCGGGGCTGCGTGGGGCTCGTTCCAGGCAGGTGGAAGGCGAGGAAAGTGGCGACGACCACGACTCCCACAAGGATGTAGAAGAGAGTCCTCCTGCGCGCCCTGGCGGTTCGCCTTGCCATTGCGTCCCTGGCGGATTCGGACGGGCCTGCGCCGACAAGGACGGGGGCAAGTTTCGCCGCTGCACGCTCCAGCTCGGCGAGAACCGCCGGCATGCTTGGGGGCCGGTCGTCCGGGTTCTTCGCAGTCATCCTGACTATCAGGCTGGCGATGTCGGGATGGATGCCTTTCATATCCTCGGCGCGCAGCGGCTCGTTCATTATCCGCAGCACCGTCTCGTGCGGGGAATCGCCGAGAAAAGGCTTCTTGCCTGTCAGCGCTTCGTAGGCTGTTATGCCGAGGGAGTAGATGTCCGCGCGGGCATCGACCCGCGCCGGCCTGCCGACAAGCTCGGGGGCCAGATACACCGGCGTGACTGTGGCCTTCGCCTCGGGCCGCTCCGGGCGCAACAGGAGCTTCTTCGCAAGGCCTGCATCCACCAGCTTCACTTCGCCGGTGGGGGTGAATCGGATGTTGCCGGGATTGACCCCTCCGTGAATGACGCTCCTGGTGTGCAGGTACGCCAGAGCCCTCCCGATTGTCAGCAGCAGCGAGAGCGCTATTTGAACATCAAGGCGGCCCTGGCGCTCGATGAGCAGGGCAAGTGTATCTCCTCGAATGAACTCGCTGGCGGTGTAGAGCCGGCCTTGCTCTTCTCCCGCCGCGTAGAACCTGGCGACGTTCCTGTGGTCAATCCTGGTCGCGGTTGCCGCCTGCTGCTCGAAGAGCTGTACATACTCGACATCGGATGTGAACTCGGGCGCAAGCACTTTCAGTGCGACTCTGCGGACTGTGCCGGTATCCCGGGCGAGGTAGACCGTGCCCATGACACCGGGCCCCAGCTTCTGCACCACCCGGTATCCTGCAAAGACGTCGCCCGCCTTGAGTTCGATGTCAGCGTGGTTCATCTAATTGCCCGCATTTCACTAATCATCGTCATCTTCATTCGTGTTGAATTCAGCCCACACGGGCCGATGGTCAGAAACCATTAAGTTTGCAAGGTTGTCGTCGTTAGCAAACATGGTTTCATCAAACCTGTTAATACCTTTCCAACCAGTGTATTCGGTTACATAAATCGGTTGGTAGAAAATGTTATCAAACAAGTTCGAGTCCACTATCATACTCTTGAGAGGCAGGTGGAAAAGATACTCCATAGATTCAATTGCCCAAAGGTCGCCGTAAGCCAAATCGTCATTTGGCTCTCTGTTGAAGTCGCCGACAAGCAGAACATCCTGCTCAGAGGCGTTCGCATCTTGAATGTCTTGAAAGACAGGAGCAAGTTCTTGAATCTCTGCCTGGCGCTCGCCTACAGTGTCACCCCAAATAACGTGAACGACAATTATTGTGAAGTCGAAATTGCCGGAGCGAAAGG
>DAOVDS010000317.1 GCA_030669415.1 bacterium | reverse complement strand
TCCACCGGCTTGAAGCCGCAAATCGCCGTCGAGGCCGGGTTGGTGCCGTGCGCGGAGTCCGGGATGAGCATCTTCGTCCTGTGCTCGCCGCGGTCGAGGTGGTATGCGCGCATCATCAGCACGCCCGCAAGCTCCCCGTGCGCGCCGGCCGCAGGCTGCAGGCTCACCGCAGGCAGGCCTGCTATCTCCTTGAGATATTCGCCGAGAAGGTACAGGAGCTCCAGTATGCCCTGGCTGAGATGCTGCGGCTGGTACGGGTGCAGCTTGAGCAGGCCGGGCAGCCCGGCCAGTGTCTCGTTTATCTTGGGGTTGTACTTCATCGTGCAGGAGCCCAGCGGGTAAAAGTTGGTGTCAACGCCGATGTTCTTGTGCGAGAGATTGACGAAGTGGCGCACAATCTCCACCTCGCCCACCTCCGGCAGGCCCGGCTCCGACGTTCGCAGTGAGGATTCCGGCAGCATCTCTTCTATCTTCTTCGCCGGGACATCCAGTTGCGGCAGCGCACACCCGATGCGTCCCTCGCGCGACTTCTCGAAAATCAGCTCATCTTTCATCGCTCTCTCCGCTACCGCGTCTGCGAAAGCACCGCTACCAGCGCGTCAATCTGCGCCTTCGTGTTCTTCTCCGTGACTGCGACAAGCAGGCAGTCCTCCATCCCCTCGTAGAACTGTCCGAGTTCCGGCCCGACAAGTATCTTCTCCTGCGCGAGCTGCGCGGCTACTTCCGCCGCTTTCCCCTTGCACTTCACGACGAACTCCCGGAAGAAAGGCGCGGCGAATGCAAGCTCAACACCCCCGCCCCGCAGCGCTTCCGCCGCGTAATGCGCCTTCTGCAGGCACAGCTCGGCCACGTGCCGCAGCCCGCGCTTCCCCAGCGCAGTCAGGTATATCAGCGCCCGCATGGCGTTCAGAGCATGGTTGGTACAGATATTCGATGTTGCCTTCTCCCGGCGGATGTGCTGCTCGCGCGTCTGAAGCGCCATTACGAACCCGCGCTTCCCATCCGTATCTACAGTCTGCCCGACTATCCGGCCCGGCATCTTGCGCAGGTACTTCTCTCTGGCGGTGAAGAACCCCACGTGAGGCCCGCCGAAAGACATCGCCGAGCCAAGCGGCTGCCCCTCGCCCACCGCGATGTCCGCGCCATACTCGCCCGGCGGCTTCAGGACTGCAAGCGATATCGGGTCCACGCACGCCACAAGCAGAGCGCCCGCATCGTGGGCCGCCTGCGAGATGGCGTCCGTATCCTCGATGCAGCCGAAGAAGTTCGGGTTCTGCAGCACAACACAGACCGTGTTCTCATCAACGGCTGTCTTGATTTTCGTCACATCGGTTGCGCCCTCACTGGCTGGCACCTCGACAATCTCGAGGCCCAGCGGCGCTGTGTAGGTCCTTATAATCTGCCTGTATTCGGGGTGCAGCGCTTCGCAGACAACGACCTTCTTTCGCCTCTTCGCGAAGTAGGTGCTCATTACGACAGCCTCGGTCACCGCCGTACCGCCGTCGTAGTGCGACGCATTCGAGATGTCCATGCCTGTCAGCTCGCACATGCAGGTCTGGTACTCGAACACCGTCTGCAGCGTGCCCTGCGATGCCTCCGACTGGTACGGGGTGTAGGCGGTGTAGAACTCGCCGCGTCCACTCAGGTGGTCCACCAGCGCGGGGATGTAGTGGTCGTAGCAGCCTCCGCCCAGGAAACAGGCATACTCCCCACCCGCCTGCGCATTCGCACCCGCGAGGCCGCCCAGCCGCTCCGTCAGCTCCAGTTCCGAATGCGCTCCGGGCAGCTTGAGTTCGCCCTTGAAGCGCACCCTCTCCGGGACGCTCTCGAAGAGCTCGTCAATCGACTTCGCCCCGACCGCTTCGAGCATCGCCTTGAGGTCCGCTTCGGTGTGCGCAATGTAGTCCATTTCCCCCCGCCCTCTGTGAAGCTCAGAAAAGGAAGGCGGCTTCACTCAACAAAAGCCGCCCCCTGTATTTCGCACCTGATTAGTGGCTTTCCGCTTCCTCCGTCTCGCAGTACTTGTTGTACGCCTCGAGGTCCATCAGGTTCTCAAGCTCGCCCGCGTCGCTCAGCTTGATTTTCACCATCCACCCGGCGCCGTAAGTGTCGTCCGAAAGAAGCTCCAGGCTGTCAGGCAGCCCCTCGTTAATCTCGACAATCTCGCCCGAGACCGGCGCGCTCAGGTCAACCACCGCCTTGACCGACTCTATCTCTCCGAACGCCTCGTTCTGCACCGCCTGGGTGCCTGTGGGCGGAAGCTCGACGTAGACCAGGTCGCTCAGGTGCTCGACCGCGTAGTCGGCAAGTCCCACGATGCCTATGTCACCTTCGACCTTGACCCATTCGTGTGTCTTGGTGTACTTCGCGTCAGCCGGCCTCTCCACGAGCGCCTCCTTTCAAGAATCGGTGCTTTGCCCTCTACCTTCCCCCTCAACCGCTTGTGCCGTCACACCCAACCTGCAAAAATACTACATCCCCCCTCCCCAACCTGTCAAGCAGAAAAGCCTTGACCGCGTTTGACATTGGGTCGTCTGTGATTGAGATGGTGAGGGAATGGTACGACGTGTCAGAACTCCCAGCCTTCTCGTTCCAGGAATTGCATAACGTCAATGCACTCGATTCCGTAGTGTTGGCATACCAGAGGAATTCTTACTCTCTCGCCCCTCAGTCTCTCCATCGTTACTACCACGTAGCTCTCGAAAAGGTCTCTTCGCCTTGCCTCGAGGACGAGCGCAACGACAAAGGGGTCGGCCTGCTCCCCCTCTCTGTCCTTGTCAGTGAGACCAAGAAAACGCTCATTTATCTCGCGGACTATGCTTAGCTGCTCTCCTGTCGGCCTCTTGAACATCTTTCTGTTGCGTTTGGCCCAACCTTCCAGGGCTTTCGACCGAGGCATGAATTCTTCTCGTACGGCTCTTGGTGCAACCAATCTGCCGCTGGCCACAAGGTCACGTAATCTCTCCCACAGAGTTGGAAAAACATGAGGCGGGTACTCGGCGCCAAGTTTGATTAGCGCGCTCGTGTCAAAACAGTAGCAATCCCGTGCTGGAGGACTATGGCTTTTCGGATTCTCAGCCAATTCGTTCCCCAAGCTTCCTGTAGTTCTCCAGACTCAGGGAAAGGTACTCCGTTGCATCTTTGTAGTTGATAATGTCCTTCGCCTTAGCATCGAGCACGAGAGAGATGAAAGAACTTCCCCGCTCGCTTAAACACCGGTTTATCTGAGATTGTCCACCGCCACCGCGGCGTTGCCTGGGGGGATGCTGCCCGGCCTTCCAGCCGTCGTAGCGCTGCTGAGAAATCAAGCCGAGGGTCAGCATGCGCACCAAAACTGCTTCCTTGCTAACCTTGTACTGGCTGGCAATCTTCCCGAGGTCGTGTTCGTCCAGCGGTCTGGAATCAGCCACACGCCGGACAAGCCTGCTGTCAGCAAATCCCTTGGGAGGAATCAGGAAGGCGCCGGCAAAGCGGTTGCAGAACACCTCAGTCCTTTGCGCATCTCTGGACTTGTGGCCGTGCTCTGCAAGGTTGCATATCCCCGCCTTGCGGAGCAGGAGGTGCGCGTACTCGTGGAAGAGTGTGAAGATGCGGCCGTTTATCACATCCGCGGTATTGACAACAATAGCGGGGAGCTTGCCCTTATACAACGAAAAGCCTCTTGCATCTTGCGACATGCTCATCTGAAAGACAAATACTCGTGAATTCTCCAGCGCCCTTCTCCACTGCGAAAAAGCACGATACCGACTCTTGTTCCACCCCAATTGCTCGTCCAGTGTAACTGCCAGACGGATTCTCTCCTCGGCCGCAACCTCTTCGGGGTCATCAGAAAGGGAAACTTCTCCTATCAAGGCTCTCGGCGCTTCGCCCAAGTCTTCCATAATCTGCGACGCTATTGAGAGCAGGCGTCTGGTGCGCCGGATAGCCAACCGGGTTTTGAAAGAAAGGGGTTCTTGCTCGGCGTCCTGGAACACTCTGAAATCCTGCGGTTCCGGTTCAACCGGGGGCTCAGGGAGCATGAAAGCCGCAAGGGGCCGTTTGTAGTATTTGGCAAGTTTCTCAAGAGCACCCAGAGGCGGCTCGGCTTCGCCAGATTCCCACATCTTCACTCTTTTTGGAGAAGCCTTAATTCGTCTCGCAACTTCTTGGGGAGTGCGACCACTGCTCTCGCGCAGCCACTTCATTACAGAAGGCTCGACCGACACGTATTCAGTTTTTCGAGTCACCTTCCACCTCAATCTCACAGAAGGAGAAGTTGGCACCTGCACGCAATATTAGTTGTCAACATCCATCTGTTCAAGCAAATTCTCATCCCCACCTGTCAAGCAGAAAAGAAACCGCGATTGGCAGCCATTCTTTTCCCTGTGGGAAGTCTGTCCGGCAGGTTACAGGCGATTCAGGCAGACTACCGGCTCACGTGCCAGCAACTCGCGCAGTATGGAGAAGTCGGGAAGGTCGAGCACTTCAGCTATCGCATTGTCAATCTCGGCACGCACAGGGTCTTCGGCCATTTGCGGGAGTGGCTGCAGCGTTTCTTTCGCCACTCGGTCATAGGCGGAAGCGAGCTTCTTCAATTTATCGGACGACAAAGTATTCAGGTCAAGAACTGGCAGCTTAGCAAGGACAGGCTTCTTGAACTTGACCCACGCTCCT
>DAOVDS010000116.1 GCA_030669415.1 bacterium | reverse complement strand
TTCCATAACACGCGCCTCTATAATTCGCGCAGAAAACAAACGCACAACTGTGATGAAACGGCTATGCCGATTCCGCAATCCCGGCAAAGTCTCTACATGACAACAAGTTGCGGGCGAAAAAAAACTTCGTTTCGGCACATGTTTATGGGTGCAGCGTCGTATGACAAAATTTGTCATACGAGTATGTACACGCTGCAGGCCGCCCGGTATGGGACTTTCATGGCTTCCATGCCTGCTGAGTTAGAAAAATAAGCGTTTCCAGCATAGGGCGGTGTGTAAAAGGAGCAGCTCATCCGTAATTTCACCACAGAGACGCAGAGGACGCAGAGAAACACAGATATTGGCTATTGGCTATTGCCTATTGGCTGCTTTTATCAACCACAGATAAACACGGATTAACACGGATTGGGGATAATTCCAAAGGAAAAATACTCAGGCCTCATGCCTCAAGTCTCACGCCTGTTTTCCCAACCACAGGTGAACACGGGTAAACACAGAAAAAATGCCCCACTGGGAGGCGTTTGGCCGCTCCGCAGAGCAACACCTACGTAACGATTGGCGAAGTTCACTTACAAGAAGGATATGTGCTGTATCTTATTCTGCTCAAATCTTCGCCAGTTCGCGGCTTTCGGAATATGAAGAGGTGCTCATGCATTATGAGGTAAAACTTGCCCTGCTTTGCCTTCGCTTCCCAGCGCTTGGTTGAATCGCAGTTATGCTGAACTTTGACAATGTCTTCCCTCAAGATGAAGCCGGCTTTCTGGAAACGCAGCATCGTATTGAAAGCAAGGGGAACATAGTGCTTGCCTCTGCGAGTATCACCTACGAGGATCGCGCAATGCCTGTCGGGTTTCAGAACACGGAGCAACTCGGCAGCAATCTTCTCAATCTCGTCAAGGAACTTCGGCATACTGCCGATATTGGACAGATCCTCCGGTATTTTGCCTTCAGAGTACCTTATTATGTTCATGTATGGCGGGTGAGTAACGACGAGGTCTATTGAATCTGCCTTCAGGAAGGACAAATCCCTGGCATCCCCAACCTCCACTTTCAATCTTGGTCTTGGGTATCCCTCAAAATCGACGGCCTGTTCGGAGAGCTTGACGAAATCAAGATTGATGTCCATGCCAAGCGCGTTTCGGCCAAGCAGTTTGGCTTCAATCAAGGTAGTTCCACCGCCAACCATGGGATCAAGAATGTACTCGCCTTCTTTGGAATACATCTCGATTACGTTCCTTGGTATTTGAGGTGCGAAATTGCCGCGGAAACCCGGGCTGTGAGTTGCCCAAGCGCCTCGTTCTGGAAACGACCAAACTGTGGTAAACTCAGGTTCGCAGTTATCCATTCCAGCATTCTACCTAGATGTGAGATGAGGAAATATGAACTTCTTAAGAAAACCGGTTCGTGCGTAGAAAGCCCTCGAGGTACTTCCGTGCCCCGGACCCTTTGTTCTGGGCTGAATGTAGGAGCCAAGTTTCCCAGAAAGCGCTTCAAAACCTTGATTGCGTATAATATTCCTAACTAACTCATAGTCTTCCTTGACTTGATTGTATACATCAACATCGTCCAAATCAAAAGTGGTAACAGCATGTAGAATTGAAGAGGGTTCGTCTTGACTTACCCAGATGCGTGCGGCGATAACAGCCTTTCGAAGTTTCGCGAAAAGGTGGCTCTCCTCAAAGCTGGTCGCGACAACATTGTAGGGGTCAATCATTGTTATGGCCATAGTCTCTTTTACAGAAAGAGAACCATTCTTAAGTCGTCGCAATGAGACTGTCTTCAGTTCCCAAGAGCCAAAATTGGGGGATTGTGCTGAATTGATGGGTAATCCAAGATATCTCTCAATTACGTGACCAGCCCAGCCTTTGTTCTTCTTGCCTTCTCGGATAACTGTCACTTCATACGTCTCTGCGAGCTTCCTCAAGTCCTGTCCCACAATCTGACCGATCCTTCTTACTGCCTCTTCCCTTTCCATACCGTACTCAACCTCTACTACCTAGTAGTTCGCTATAACCAGTTCGTAGATTTGCCCTCTACCAGTACCCTTGCAGTTTATGGCTCTAGCAGCCTTTACCCTATTCATCCGGAATGCTCCGTAGTGGTCCTCAAAAAAATGGTCTGAAGGATCTTCGTTCTTGGGGTCGGAGTTGCTTAGAATGAATTGAGCACCTTTGCTGTGGATGCGCTTGCAGAACTCCGCGAGCCGGATTTGGTCAGCTTCAGAGAAGTCGTTCTTTGAATAGGACGTGAAACTGGCGGTGCGGCTCAACGGACGATATGGGGGGTCCAGATAGACGAAGGTTCTGTCATCCAAGTATGACTCGCTATCCTCGAAATCACCACAAACCAGATTTGCCTCCTGGAGAAGTTCCGAAACAGCTCTAAGGTTCTCTTCGTCACAAATTGTTGGTCTCTTGTAGTCCCCAAAGGGAACGTTGAAATGGCCCTTTCTGTTGACACGATACAAGCCGTTGAAGCACGTCTTATTCAGGAAAATCAGCCTGGCAGCCGTCACAACGTTACTGTCTGGCGACTTCTCAGCATTGAATTGCTCTCGGAGCTTCAGATAGAACCGCTTGCGCCTTGGCATATCCAAAGGAAGGAAATCCTCTTCCAGTGTGCGCAGTTCGCAGATCAATGATTCAACAGATTCTTTCACAACAGAGTAGCAGCTGATCAGATCTTGATTCACATCACCAAGGTGAAAGTGCTCAATTGAAGAATAGTGTTGAGCGACATGGAAGAATACTGCCCCACCGCCAGCGAAGGGCTCAAGATACTTCCGAATGTGACCTGTACGCAAACCGGCAGGTAGTCGAGCATCTATCTCTTTTACAAGTTGGCCCTTGCCCCCTGCCCATTTGAGGAACGGCTTGGCGAGAGACTGTTTTTGCTTCAGGAAGCTCACAGGTTCACCTCTAAGATTTCGGAGTAATTGTAGCATGGAGAACGCCAATGCGCAAGCTCCGAGTCAAATTTGTGGCGGGGGTTCCGCGTGTTCTCTATGGCTGACAAATCAGGTTTCAGGGGGCGAGAGTCAGGAATCAGAGGTAAGGGATTAGGGGGCAGGTGGTTTGGATTTATCTCCCCATGCTTGCGCATGGGGCTTCTGTGGTTGGGATTTTCCCCACCAGTAAATGGTGGGGCTTTGGAATCCTCAACGGGCCGCAGGCGGCGCGGCTGAACACGGCGGACAAGTCCGCCGGCTAACCATCCGCGGGTTGAATCCGCCCGCCGTTGGGCGCGTCTGGCGACCGTCCGGCGGAGGGCTTGGGAATCCTCAACGCGTTGCAA
Organism: bacterium; assembly: GCA_030669415.1. Taxonomy (GTDB): domain Bacteria; phylum Planctomycetota; class SKW154; order SKW154; family DAOVDS01; genus DAOVDS01. The sequence goes on along the minus strand of DAOVDS010000116.1, from coordinate 8,724 downwards.
GCAACGCGGCTAAAAGAATACCCGCGTACTGAAGTACGCGGCTTTAGAGCACTGCGGTTATCATGTTTACGAGGTCTTCTTCGCCGGTGAGGCCGATGACTTCCTGCACCTTGCTGCCGCCCTTGAAGAGCACAAGATACGGGATAGCTTTTACGCCGTACTCGTTGGCCTTGTCGGGGTTTTTGTCAACATCGAGCTTGTAGACCCTGGCTTTACCCGCGAGACGCTCGGCGACTTTTTCGAGAATCGGGCTCATCGCCACGCAGGGGCCGCACCAGTTGGCGAAGAAGTCGACAAGGACGGGCACGTCCGAATCAAGCACCTTGGCCTGGAACTCATCCGATGAAACGTATTCCATCATTACCTCGCTGTAGAGAACACGGTCAAATGCCCGTGCCCTGAAGTACGCGGCTTGGCTATTTCCTTGCGTACATGCTGCCGGGGAGTTTCTCGACAAGCTGTTTGAGCTGGAGCTTCAGGAGCACCCCGGTCACTGCGGCAGCGTCGAGCCCTGATTCGACAATGACAGTATCGAGGGCCATGGGGTCTTTGTCAAGCACTTGGAGGACAGTTTTTTCTTCAGGAGTCAGGTCGAGCGCTGGCTGCGCTTCAGGCGCTGCGGGGGAGGTGAGCGCCCTGTCGGCAAGCTGGGGTGCGATTTCTTCAAGTATGTCTTTTGCCGAGACGGTGAGTTTGGCGCCATCTCTTATGAGGTTGTGGGAGCCGGCGGCGCTGGGGTTGTCTGCGCGCCCGGGTATGGCGAAGACTTCGCGGCCCTGCTCGGTGGCGGTGCGGGCGGTGATGAGCGCGCCGCTTCTGACAGGTGCCTCGACAACGAGCACGCCGCGTGAGAGGCCGCTTATCACGCGGTTGCGGCGCGGGAAGTTCTCTTTGCGCGGCTTGGTGCCGAGCGGGAACTCGCTTACTATGGCGCCGGAGGCTTCCACCTGCCGTGCGAGCCCGTCGTGTTCGGCGGGGTAGATGTGGTCGATTCCGGTGCCGAAGACGGCGATGGTCTTCGCGCCGGCATCGAGCGCGCCGCGGTGCGCTTCGGCGTCAATCCCGAGTGCGAGCCCGCTGACGACGGTCAGTCCGAGAGCCCCAAGCTCGCTGGCGATGCGCCGGGCAGTCTCGCGCCCGTAGCGGCTGCACCGGCGGGTGCCGACTATGGCGATGGCGGTTGAGTGCAGGCACTGGACGTCACCGCGCACGTAGAGCACGAGCGGCGGGTCGGGCGTTTCTGTCAGGAGGGCAGGGTACTGGCTGTCACCAAAGGGGATTAGCCTGTAGCCTTTTTTCTCGACTTTTTTAAGCTCGGTGGCTGCCCAGCCGCGGTACTTGTCGTCGAGTATCTTTTGGGCCGTCCTGGGGCCGATATTGCATATCTCCTGGAGGCTTTGCGGGCTGAGCCTGAAGACATCCTCGGTGCCGGCGCATGCTGCGAGGAGCTTCTTGAGCCTGCCGGCGCCCACGCAGCCGGGGAGGTTGAGTCGCACGAGGTCGAAGAGCCTGGTCAACTCGCGGCCTCCTCGAGAACCCGGCGCAGGGCGGCAGGGTCCACATCCTCGAAGACTTCGACAGAGCCCAGCTTGACGGGTAGTGCGAAGACGAGCCTGCTTCCTTTGGCTTTCTTGTCCAGGTACGTTAGCCGCGCAATGTCCTCCGGCGAGGCACCATGCAGATGGACCTTGAAACCGAGCCTGGCAAGGAGGGCTTCTATCCTGTCGGCAAGCTGCGCGTCTGTTACTTTGAGCAGGCGGGCCAGGCGCGTCTCCAGCACCATGCCGACTGCGACCGCCTCGCCGTGTGAGAGGCCTTCGAAAGCGCTGGACTCTTCGAGCGCATGGCCGATGGTATGCCCGAAGTTGAGCACCCGGCGGCGGCCGGATTCGCGCTCATCCTGCTGAACCACGTTTACCTTGACTGCCACAGCGCGGTAGATTATCTCTTCAAGCATCTCATGGCCCGGAAGAGCGGGCAGGCTGTCATCTTTTTCGAGGATTTCAAACAGGTCCTTGTCCGCGACCAGGGCGGCTTTGCTGATTTCGGCGAACCCGTTGGGCAGTTCAGACCCGGGAAGCGTCGAGAGGACTTCCGGGTCGATGATAACCAGCTCGGGCTGGTAGAAGGTGCCTATGGAGTTCTTGATGCCGAGGTGATTTACCGCCACCTTGCCGCCTATTGCGGCGTCTACCTGGGCCAGGAGGGTTGTGGGTACCTGCAGGAGCCTTGTGCCGCGCATGTAGGTTGCGGCGGCAAAGCCGGTGAGGTCGCCTATGACACCGCCGCCGAGCGCAACGACGATGGAGCTGCGGTCGAGCTTCTGGTCGAAGAAGTCCTTGTAGAGAGTTAGCAGGCTGTCGAAGGATTTTGTCTGCTCACCCGGCGGCAGGGTGCGGGAAGCGACGCGCCACCCCATGGACTGGAGCCCTGCAGCGACCCTGTCGAGGTAGAGCGGCGAGACATTCTCGTCCGTGACGACGAAGGCGGCAGCGGCCGTGAACGCTTCGCGGCCGGCGAAAGCGCCCGAGAGAGCACGTGAGAGTCCGCTCTCGATTAGTATGCGGGACGTAGCGGCGACCTTGAGACTGATTTCCCTCATCCTGTACCTGCGCGGTTACGGCGAGCTTTCAGTGCCGGTGGAAGGTGGTGAAGCTCCCGGCTCGTCCGGGGTGCCTTGCGGCTTCTCCGGCTGCTGTGCGGGCGGTGTTGCTTGCGCCGGCGGGGCAGGCGCGCTGGCCTGGGCGCCTTTCTCCTTGCCTTTCCCCTTGGCCGCGACCTTGCGTGCCAGCTCATTGCTGACAAGGCCGGCCTTCTTGTACTTGCGCCCGTGCAGGAAAGCATCGGTGCTCTTGCGGTCGCGCCTCATGGCGAAAAAGAAGATGATGAACACCGCGCTGAGGCCCGCTCCGATGAAGACCAGCATTGGCCAGGAGTACTGCCATTGGCCTCTCATTGTTATACCGCGCGCCTTTTCGAGCTTGCGGCCGATGATGAATGGGTACACCATTACGACGCCGCCTTCGGTGGTGCTGCGGTAGAGCTTGATGAAAATCCCGTGGATGGTTACCAGTTCGCCGATTTTGGTAAGCTTGCGGGCCATTGCCTGCTCCTGTGTGAGCCATTCCCTGTCTTTGTCGAACACGTAGAAGTAGACTCTGCGGGAAGGGTCCAGGTGCTGGTTGTACAGGAGGCCGTCCCAGTACTGGTTTACGCCGGAGCGGTTGGGCGACTTGACCCAGTTCTGCATGGTCTGAAGCGTTCCCGTGACGGAGACGAACTTGCCGCGGAAATCCTCCGGGTGCTCGATGAAATCGGCGGCCGGTATGTAGCCGTCTTCCTCGACCTTCTTCTTGATTTCCTCCTGGGTCATTGAGTTGAGCTGGTGGAGCGCGTAGAGAATGACCTGTTCCTCGAGCTGGTCTATCTTTGCGTCATCGACCTGTTTCCATATCTCGGTGTCGGGCTCCCAGGGGGTAGGAGGCTTGGGGATTTCGGGCAGCACAAGTTTTTCACCCTCGCCAGGGGGCTGCGCGCGTTCCCGGACAAGCCTGTCCTTGAGCTGGTCGAACCTGTCGCGGGCCTCGCGGCTTCCTGCTCTCAGGTCGCCACCGGGTACTTGAATCCGCTGGCCTCTGGGGATTTCGACCGGCGTGCCTTCCTTCGATGTCGAGGGCCCGCCCCATTGGAGCACTATGACCACGAGGCAGCCCAGCGTGATAAGCGCCATGAACATAATCTTGTAGTGCTCCTTCTTGCTCATGCCGAAGTGAGACCGCTTCTCTTTCGTATCTTTGTATTTCTCAAACATGGGAACGCCTCCCCAAAAAGCGACTGCCTGTCATCCAAATAATACCACACCAGTCCCGCGAAGTCAATTGCGGCAGGGGCCTTTCTTTTAGCCCTGATATTTCATGAGTCTTCAGCGTCTGGCGGGCGCTTTTCGTCCCAGGCTGCGGTGGCGTAGCCACTTCTAAAAGAGTCCCTGCGGGACCGCGCTCGCTGTCCTGCGCGTATCTACTGATACGCTTGCGGGTGGCGAAGCCACTCTTGATAGTGTGCCTACGGCACCGCTTGTGCGTCCTTGCCTGGAACCAAAATCGCTCCGCCGGCGGCGAAGGGCGTGGCAAATCGCAAGGCTCAGACTCCGCGCCGCAACACATGGCAGAATAATCTGTTGAGTACACAACCGCCGAACACTCATGAAATATCCGGGCTATCTGTTTGAGCGTGCCGCATCGACGAAAGCTGAAAACAGCGCCTCGTGCTCCTTATCGCCCACCATGCGCTCAGGGTGCCACTGAACGCCGAGGCAGAACCTCTTCTGCGTGTCCTCGTAGGCTTCAATCACGCCGTCAGCCGCGTGCGCGGTTATCTTGAGGGCTGCCGGCACGTTCTCGAGCGCCTGGTGGTGGAAACTGTTGGTGCGGAGCGGGCTTTTCCCTATTATGGTAAACAGCATGCTGTCACGGTCTATTTCAACGTCGTGGTAGGGCACTTCCTGCTTAACGGCGAAATGTCCCAGCGCGTTCTCAACGGAATCAGGAATATGTTGAATGAGCATGCCTCCCAGAGCTACTGGCAGAGTCTGGAACCCACCACAGATGGCGAGCAGGGGGGCATCCTGCTCGTATGCGAGCTGTGCGAGCTCAAGCACGAACTTCTCCCTGCGCCGGTGCATTAGCTTTGTCTTTTCATGGCGCTCCTGGCCGTAGAGTGACGGGTCGAGGTCGGGCGAACCGGTGAGCAGTATGCCGCGGGCAAGCGAGAGTGCTTCGAGCGTGTCTTCCTTCGAGGGCAGCGGGGGCAGCAGCAGGGGCAGGCCGCCCGCCCTGGTGATTGAATCCGTGTAGAAGGCACGCTGGAGGTATCTTATGTCAGGCTGCTCAATAACCGTGCAGTCCATCAGGATGAGGGGTTTCATGCAGTCTCCTTTCAGTTGGATTATAACAGCGCAGCGGGGAGTGTCAATCGCCATAAGTGAGTTCAAAATAGCTTGACTCGGTTGAGGAATGCGCTACGATGCTCGCCGTGGAGTTTCTGGAGGTGGCTCGCAGTGATAGTGGTGATGCAGCACGGTGCGGGACGCGAGAAGATAGACCACGTGGTTTCTGAGATTGGCAAACACGGCTTCAAGGCGCACCTGAGCGAGGGGCAAGAACGCACAATAATCGGCATTGTCGGCGATGGAAGGCTGACTGACCTGCAGCACCTGGAGAACCTGCCGGGTGTTGACGCCATTGTCAAGGTCCTCAAGCCCTTCAAGCTTGTCGGGCGCGACTTCCACCCTGCGGACACTGTCGTGAAGCTCGACGGCGTCGAGATAGGCGCCGACAAGGTTGTTATCATGGCCGGCCCGTGCGCCATAGAGAGCGAGAGTCAGCTCTATGCGGCAGCCAAAGCTGTCAAGGAAGCGGGCGCGAAGGTGCTCCGGGGCGGCGCATTCAAGCCGCGCAGCTCGCCTTACTCCTTCCAGGGGCTGGGCGAAGAGGGCCTCAAGCTCATGGCCAGGGTGAAAGAGGAGTTCGGCCTGCTTTCAGTTACCGAGGCGCTCACGCCCGCGACTGTCGAGCTTGTCGCCGAGTACACCGACATTATCCAGATAGGCGCCCGCAACATGCAGAACTTCGGGCTTCTTCGTGAAGTGGGCAAGATTGACAGGCCGGTCCTGCTCAAACGCGGCATGATGAACACTGTAGAAGAGCTCCTCCTGTCCGCGGAGTACATTCTCGCTGAGGGCAACGGCCGCGTCATACTCTGCGAGCGCGGTATCCGAACCTTCGAGAAATACACCCGCGCCACGCTGGATGTGAGCTGCATCCCCGTGTGCAAGCGCTACTCGCACCTGCCGGTAATCGCCGACCCTTCGCATGCCGCCGGGAGCTGGTCCTATGTGGCCGGGTTGAGCATGGCAGCCATAGCTGCCGGCGCGGATGGGCTGCTGGTCGAGGTGCACCCCGACCCGGCGAGCGCGCTCAGCGATGGCAAGCAGTCGCTCCGGCCTGAAAAGTTCCAGGCGCTTATGAAGCAGCTCAAGGCAGTCGCCGCCGTCATGGGGAGGTCGCTGTGACCACGCACGGTCTGGTTCTCCAGTAGCGCTTCGAAAGGGCTCGGCATAGCCTCCGGTAACGGTCAAACTAACCCCCATCTTGCCAGTCGGGGCTCCCGACCTGTCGTGGCTGTTGTCGGGACAGGCCTCACTGGCCTGCATAATGCCGCAACTGCCGATGTGCGGATTCGGATTTTGATTGGAGTTGAGTCCGGCATCATTACGCCAATTATGTGAACTCAGGTTCGCGCAGACATTTACTGGACTAAAGACGTCCAAAAAAAGTTTGACATGCCTTTCTGGAAATGCGTAGAATCAGTGAAACGTTGCTGGCTTTCGTATTGTTTTAGGAGGAGGTGAGGTTATGGCTAAGTGGTTAGGTGTGGTGGCCCTGCTGGGGCTGTTGATATCAGGTGGCTTTGGCTGTTCAGTTTTCAAGGCTGCGGCAAGATCCGCAGGCGTGCCGGGCGGAGTAGTGGACGCCGGTGCCGGGGAGGTGTCCGGGGCAGCGAGGAAGGTGGCTACGCCCACCAGGATTGACAACTATGAGCCCAACGACACCCTGCTTGAGCCGACAGTCATCAAAATCAACACAACGACCAAGGCTACTATTGACCCGGCAGGGGATGTGGATGTCTTCAAGGTCCATGTCGCTTCCAACAAGAGGGAGGTAGTGCAGGTTAGTTTCCTGAACCCGACATTAAACCTTCGTCCGCATTTAGTATTCTACAACCAGAACAGGGAAGAAATCGGTGATATACGGTCGGAGAGGGGTGCGCAGGCGAAAGGGCAGTTCATCGCTGAACCGAACAAAGACTATTACGTAAGGGTCTACAGCGGTTGGGGAGGTCCTGACGATGCAAGGTCCGGCAAGTACTACAGCCTTGAGGTGAAACTGGCGAGTGTTTCCGACAAGTATGAGCCGAATGACTCGCTTACTGAACCGGCCAAAATCTCGCTGGGCGAGGTAAAAGCGACAATCAATCCCGCAGGAGATGTGGACTGCTTTAAGGTTCAAATCACAGAAGCCGGGAAGGTGAAAGTTACGCTTAGCAATCCCACGCTTAACCTGCGTCCGCATTTGGTGTTTTACAACCAGAACAGGGAAGAAATCAGTGATGTGCGGTCTGATAAGGGCGCTGCGCAGGCGACTGGCGAATTCACCGCCGAAGCCGGTAAGCACTATTTCATTAAGGTCTACAGCGGTTGGGGCGGTCCTGACGAGGAAACTTCCACCAAGTTCTACACCCTGAAGATTGAGATGGCCAAGTAAGGGGAGTTCAACAGATAAGGGGGGAGTCGCCAGACACGGCAGGCGCCCGGGGAGGAGGAAATAATGCGCAGAGTCCCTGAATTGATGATGGCAGTCCTGACAGCGTTCCTTGTGACAGTCCTACTTGGCTGCGGGCAGGCAACAGAAGAGGATATTGCGAAAGAAACTCCGAAAGGACAGCCGGAGGGAAAACTCAAAGCCCTTACAGAAGAGGAAATGAAAAAACTGCTGCCGGACCCGTGGCCCGATGATTGGCACATCTTTGTCCAACGTATCGGGGAGCAGAAAATTGAGCACTGTACCTTTAGTCAGGCGGATGACGGTGGCCTTGTGTGCGTACTCCTGCTTCAAAAAGGAACTGCCACAAAAGATGGTATGCCAACCCAGCAAGCCAATCTCAAGATATACGACTTGCTGGACCCCTTCGCCGAGGAGCAGTTTGCCCCGAAAGACAGGAAAGACAAGAAGCCTGACGGGACTGTAGTCATGATATATGAAGCAATCACTTTCAACAGTCACAAAGCTCAACTCGTGAAGCTGCCAAGCATGAAGGATATGATTGATATCACGTATCGTTCCGGCAGGTTTGAGATACGGGTGCAAAATCCGGGAGGCCAGGGTATCGGCATGAATGATTTAGAGGAATTGTGCTGTGCCCTGAATCTGCCCAAATAGTAGAATAGAGGAGAAAACATCCAAACAGGGTCGCCGGGCCAAATCCCGGCTGATTGGCTGACGAATTAGAAAAAATCCTGCACACTCTCCGCGCCGAACACCGCAAGTTGATGGAGTAGAGCGAGGTTAGCCGGCGAACTTGTTCGCCGAGTCGTTCAGCGCGCCGTGAAGTTCACGGCGGGCAGTGGAGAAGAACCCGCCGGCTAACTACCCGCGGGTTGAAACCCGCGGCTTGCCTGCCCGATGTTGCCAATCGCTGTGCCTATGCTGTATTATATTAGAGGGAACTCACGGAGTAACAGATGAGAAAGTTCGCAATACTTCTACTCATTTTTGTAGCTCTCCTGCCAAGCTGTGCGGAGACTCAAGACGAGAAAACACAGAGGCTTATTGAAGGTCTGAAAGGAGGATACAACCCAAGGTACAATCCTGCTGTGAGTGAATTGACGTACATGGTGCTTACAGGGGAGTGTCCTGTTCAAACGGTGGTAGATGTATTGGAACACGAAGATGCCGGGGTGCGCGCACACAGTGCCTACATTCTCGGAGCGACAAGAGAGAAAACGGCCGTCGAAGCCCTTGTTGCCGCTTTGAAAGATGAAGATGAATACGTCCGCATGGCTGTCTCATGGGCGTTGGGAATAATCGGCGATAAAAACGCTGTCGAACATCTCATCCCCGTTATGAAGAAGGACAAGTCTGAAATTGTTCGCAGCGTTGCTGCACA
>DAOVDS010000223.1 GCA_030669415.1 bacterium | reverse complement strand
CGGCGGTGAGAGGTGGCAGAAATGGAATACTGCTATGATAAAAGTGCTCCGTGATACGCAGCGTAAGGACGGTTGTGCGAGCGGCAGTTGGGACCCGAAGGGAATATGGTGGGGAATTTCCGGCGGCAGGATATGGTCCTCTGCACTCAATGAGTTAACTCTTGGGGTATATTATTACCACCATCAGCGGGCAAATCCCGGTAAATAATCATCCCGTCGAAGATAGTAACACATCATCTTTCACATCCCTTATTCGACAAGGCTTCCGGGCGACCCGCGCGGTTTCAGGACGCGCAAGCACAAAGAGTACGTGCCTCCACTATTCTCCAGGCAACTTCGGTCTTGATTTCCATCTTTACTCAGGGCATAATAGCTTAGAGAAGCGGCAACCTGATGGCGAAGTGGGAAGAGGATTGATGCCTTGTGGTGGGGCTAACTGCCACATGGCGAATATACGACAATTCACGTACCGGAGGTCCGAATCTGATTGCGTGCGGGAGTGGAAAGCGTATCGCGGACATCAGCGACAAACAAACATGGAAGCGGATTCTGGAGGAGTTTGGAAGTGAAGAATAAGCGCAACGAAGACATCGAAACCATTATGAGGGATGGGAAACTCATAGATGCTGCACTTGTGTCAGCGGTACGCGAGGCGCTGCGCCGCCATCACCAGGCGGCACAGCCGGTTGCCGAGTGGCGAGATGGAAAAACCGTATGGCTGGAACCCGCCGAAATAGAAAGACGCATTGAAGAAATAGACCAGGAACTAAAACAAAAGGACAGCGCTACCCTTTTCAGGGAAACAAAGGCATGATGTATCTGGGAATATGGAAATACTTCATGCCACCCACGCCTGAATGTATGGTAAAAATAGGGACGCACGCCTTTTTTATTGCATATTTGTGGGTATTGCCTGAGGCGGAAAAAGGTGAGCGTCCCCGATTTTCCGGCGGTGAACATTTTTCAACGTTTTTATGAAATCTTGTTGACAACCGTTAAGTCCAATTGTATAATTTGTCGCAGAGGAAACAATTATTGTTTTGATTTTTCCTTCTCCGTGTTCTCCGCGCCTCCGTGGTGAGCTAACTTATTATGGTGTAAGATGTTACGTGTACTCATACATGCCGAATCGGTGCGGCGCCTCTTATCGGACCGGGGAGGCTGCGTGATGCGTCATACCACAACGGCGAATAACAGAAATTTACAAATCGGTACTTTTTGCGCAGATGGCTTACGTCAAGGTGGCACAAATGTATCTCGGCGTAACTATAAGCACCCTATGTGGTTGCGATGGCATGAAATAAAATCAGATTGTCGCAAGCAGGGAAAATGTCTCTTTATCATTTGTAAATTATATTCCTGTGACTTCGGGCAGGCTCCTACATATAGTATGTACAGTTATGCTGATGCTGTCGTTTTTAGCTCAAGATATGTCTTGAATACAGGCGCTTGTTTTGATTTAATTAGGAACTCAAATCCAGATGTCGAAACAGGGCAACTTACTCTTGGGAGGACTGAGGATGAAAGTCAGGCCGATTGGCGACAAGATTATGGTAAAGAGGCTCGAAGCGATGGCCGTCTCAAAGGGCGGGATTGTCCTGCCCGACTCGGCCAAGGAGAAGCCGCAGGAAGGCAAGATTATTGCGCTTGGCGACGGCCGGGTTACTGAGGAAGGCAAGAATGTGCCTTTCACAGTCAAGAAGGGCGACAGGGTTATCTTCACATCCTACGCGGGCAGCGAGGTCAAGATTGATGGCGAGGATTACCTGATTCTGAGCGAAGACGACATCATGGCGGTGGTCAAGTAGCCGCGGGCGGTTCGAGAGGAGTGAAATGGCTGACAAGAAGCTTGCGTTTGAGCTTGAAGCGCGCCAGCAGATAAAGGCCGGGGTTGACAAGCTGATTGAGGCGGTGCGCACGACCTACGGCCCCAAGGGGCGCAACGTGCTTATCGAGAAGTCGTTCGGCAGCCCCGATGTGACTCGTGACGGGATGACGGTTGCCAAGGAGCTCGAATTCGAGGACAAGAGCGAGAACATCGGCGTGCAGATACTGCGCCAGGCGGCCGCGAAGACTGCCGAGGAGGCGGGCGACGGCACGACGACGGCGTGCGTGCTGGCGGGTGCCATTCTGAACGAGGGGATACGCAACGTCGCGGCCGGGGCGGACCCGATGAGCCTCTCGCGCGGGATTGAGGCCGGGCTTGCCGAGGCGCTCAAGGTTATAGAAAAGATGTCAACGCCGATAAGGGACCGCAAAGACATTGCGCGCATTGCGACAATAGCAAGCGGCGGCGATGAGGAGATTGGCCAGGAGATAGCGCTTGCTATGGACAAAGCGGGCGAAGAGGGCGCGATTACGGTCGAGGAAGGACAGGGCTTCGGTATTTCGCATAGCTGGGTCGAGGGGATGCAGTTCGACCGGGGCTACCAGTCGCCGTACTTCGTGACAGACAAGAAGAGCAGGACGGCCGTGCTCGAGAAGCCGCTGATTCTTATTCACGAGAAGAAGATATCGAGCGTGCAGGAGCTTCTGCCTGTGCTTGAGAAGGTTGCCCAAGCCGGGCGGCAGTTCCTGCTGATAAGCGAGTCGGTTGAGGGCGAGGCGCTCACGACGCTTGTCGTAAACGTGCTGCGCGGGACTTTCAAGTGCGCCGCGGTCAAGGCGCCCTCATACGGTGACCGCCGCAAGGCGCAGTTGGTGGATATCGCCGCCCTTACCGGCGCGAAACCGGTGCTCGAAGACACGGGGATAAAGCTCGATGAGCTGGAGCTTTCGGATTTGGGCACGGCGAAGAAGGTGGTAATTACCAAGGAAGATACAACGATTGTCAAAGGCGGCGGGTCCAAGGGCGACATCGAGGGCCGCATAGCTCAGATAAAACGCGAGATTGAAGATACCGACTCGGACTACGACAGGGAAAACCTGCAGAAACGGCTTGCGAAGCTGGCGGGCGGCGTTGCGCAGATTGAGGTCGGAGGCGCGACGGAAGCGCAGGTGAAGGCGCGCAAGGCCCGCACGGAGAACGCGCTCAGCGCGGCCCGGGCCGCGGTCGAGGCCGGTGTGGTGCCGGGCGGCGGAGTCACGTTCCTGCGTGCGGCCGAAAAGGTGGTGAAGCTCAAGCTCTCAGGTGACGAGAAGGTGGGCACTCGCATACTGGCGAAGGCGCTCGAGGCGCCGCTGTGGTGGCTTGCGCAGAACTCGGGTGCGCCCGGCGACGTCGTGGTGGAAAAGGTGAAGTCGGCAAAGGGCGCCGGGGGCTACGACGTGGTGGCGGAGAAGTACACGGACCTGTCAAGGGCGGGGATATGCGACCCGACAAAGGTGGTCAAGTCCGCACTTGCCAACGCGGTGAGCGCATCGAGCATGCTGCTAACGACGGAGGCTTCGATAACAATCATACCTGAGAAGAAGGCGCCAGCCATGCCTGCCGACCCGTATGGCGAGGGTATGTATTAACACACAGTCGGTTTTGAAAATAAACAGGGGCCTGGTTTTTCCAGGCTCTTTCCATATATATAGAGCCCGACCTTGTGGTCGGGCCCCTTCCCGTTGGGAGGTGAGGGAGAGGAGAGGGGTATTCAGTTCTTATCGGCCGGCTCCACCGGCCACGGCCGCACCCAGAATGCCGAAAAAGGCACTCGCCAGGTACGGGTTGCATGTTATTCCTTAGCCGCCTCCGGCGCCTCTGCTGACGAAGCTGAGCGCGAAGCCGGCACCTGCTCCTGCAACAAAACCTATGATTACTCGCAAAACCACTGGGAACTCCCTTCCCTATTATTTTGACGCCTCGGGATGCCGAAAACGCAAGGAAAAACAGGCATCAGGGCGATTTTTTCCACTGCCGGGGCGGTGTGCAGGGGCGCTGCGGGCTCAGTATCCCGTGAAGAGGCGCGTTATGTCGTTTATGGTGACAAAGACAGCCATGCCAAGCAGCAGGACAAGTCCGATAGTCTGGGCCGCGACCTGCGTCTTTATGGACACGGGCGAGCCCTTTATCTTCTCTATTCCCAGGAAGAGCAGGTGCCCGCCGTCGAGCACAGGCACGGGGAAGACGTTGAGAATCGCCAGGTTTATCGAAATCATCGCCAGGAAGTAGAGCAGTGTGCCGATACCGAACTGCGTTACCGCGTAGGAGATTGTGAATATCCCGACCGGGCCCGCGAGGTTGCGCGCGCTGACCCTCGCGGTGAAAAGGCCCTTGAGCACCAGGAACACGCGTTTTCCCCAGAGGATTGTGCGGTTCCAACCTATCGCGATTGCAGTAAACGGGTTTGAGACGCGCTTGACAAACCTGTCCTGCCTGAACATTATCCCGATGTGAACGAAACCGGTTCTCTGGGGTACGGGAGTCAGCGTGGCTGAGAAAGTCTCCACGCTGTTCTCCGGGCCCTGTCTTGCCCACGTGAGCTCGACCGGCTTGCCGCTCCTGCTTCTGATAGCTGCGGAAAGCTGCGCGAATGTCTCAACCGGCTCGGCGCCAACCTGGGTTATGCGGTCGCCGGGCTTCATGCCGGCAAGTGCGGCGGGCATGTCGGGTCGTACAATGCCGGCGACAGCTTCGGATTCTTCCTTGGTGTAGGTGAGCGCGATGTCGTCTTCAAGCCACTTGTACAGGTCTTCGCTGCTTGCAGTCAGGTCCACGGCCTTAGCGGCGCGCCGCACACGGACTGCCACTTCACCGGCGGGAATTGACTCTTCCTTGAGCTGGTCGAGAGAGTAGAACGCCCTGCCTTGAACCGACTCAATCACGTCACCTTTCTTGAAAAGCGTTCTGGCGGGTGAGGCATCTCTTATTGCCGCAATCCTTGTCATTCGGGGCGCTATGCCGAGAATTTTAGGCGCCTCCTCGCTGACCTCGGAGACTATCGTGACCTCCGGGACCATGCCTTTACCATGGGAGCGCCCCTCTACCATAAGATGCACCGGCTTGCCGAGAAACCTCGGGTCCTGCACAATCCTGGTCACGTCCAGATATGTCTTCACCTTGGCAGTGATGAACTGACCGGTCTGCGGGTCGGTATATCTGATGCCGATTATCGTGTCGCCTGCCTTGAGCCCTGCCTTCTCAGCCGGGGTTCCGGGCAGGACCTGCTGCACGACAGGCTCGGCGTTGGTCGTAATGCCTACGGTCATTCCCTTTCCGCCCGGGTCGGCTATCGGCGTGATTTTCGTCTCGATGACTTCCTCGCCGCGCTGGAGTTTCACATCCATTACTGTGCCGGGGTCGCAGAGGGCAATCTTCATAATCAGCTCGATGAATTCCTCCTGCTTCTTGCCGTCAATCTCCAGTATCTTGTCACCCGGCCGGATTCCAGCCTGCCAGGCGGGGTATCCCGGGACCACGTTGCCTATGGTCGGTCTCACGAAGGAGACGCCAATCAGGAACGCGACAATGAAAAAGACGATAGCGAAGATTGCATTCATCACGGCGCCCGCGACGAAGATTATGGCACGCTGCCCCGGCGTCTTGGATGTGAAAAGCTGCTCCTTGGGCACCTCCTTGGCTTCCTCGCCATCGTGCTCGCCCGCCATGTCCACGAACCCGCCGAAGGGAAGCATGCCCAGGCCGTACTTCGTACCGCGGAAGTTGAATGCGAAAAACTGCAGCGTTATCTTTCTCTTGCCTATTTTAAATGCAGGTGCGAAGCCGAAGAAGAACCTGTTCACCTTCACCCCGGCCCACTTGGCCGCCAGGAAATGGCCGAACTCGTGCACGAAAATGATAAGGCTGACCCCTATCAGGACTTCAAGGACATAACCTGTGGTGCTTAAGATTCCTGCGAGATCCATCTGTCGGCCTCCGCTTTTGCCCATTCGTGGGCTGCAAGTATATCGTCAAGAGTCGGGTTGTTCTTCACACTGAGGGTCTGCAGGACCCGTGCCGAGGTGTCGTATATCGAGTTAAAGCTGATTTTTCCTTCGAGAAACGCCCCCGTCGCCCGCTCGTTGGACCCGACAAATGCCGCGCCCGCCGTGCCGCCGAGCTCGAGCACTTTCCACGCCAGCATCAGGCTGCGGGAACGCTTACGGTCAGGCTTTCGGAACGTCAGGCCCCCGAGCTTGCCCACGTCGAGCGCCTCCAGCGCCAGCCCCGCCCGGTCAGGGTAGGTCAGTGCGTATTGTATGGGTATTCGCATGTCAGTAACACTCAACTGCGCGATGCACGAGCCGTCAACAAACTCCACTATCGAGTGTACAATAGACTCGGGGTGTATGACCACCTCAATCTGGGAGGACTCGAGGTCGAAGAGCCACCTGGCCTCGATTACCTCGAAAGCCTTGTTGACAAGAGTTGCCGAGTCAATGGAGATGCCGGCGCCCATTTCCCACGTGGGATGCTTGAGCGCATCCTCGGGCGTGGCCTGCGCGACCTGCTCGGGAGTCCAGTCCAGGAACGGGCCGCCCGAGGCCGTCAGAATCACGCGGCGCACCTCGCTTTGCTTCCCGCCCTGAAGCGCCTGGAAGATGGCGCTCTGCTCGCTGTCTATCGGGACAATCTCGCAGCCCCTCTCATGCGCCTCTCCCATGACAAGCTGGCCCGCACAGACGAGGCTCTCCTTGTTGGCCAGCGCCAGCCTCCTGCTGTGCCTTATCGCGCTCAAGGACGCCTGCAGGCCGGCCGCGCCCCAGATGCCGTTTACAGTAACATCCGGCGAGGTCTCTTCCAGCACCTCTTCAATTCCCGGCACGCCGGGCAGCACATCAACGCCTGCGGCGGACTTCCTGAAGTCCTGCCATGCGTTCCGGTCATGCAGGGCAACACGTCGCACGCCGAATTCCCGCGCCTGCTCCATCAGGAGGTCGGCATTTCTGTTGGCCGAAAGGAGCACAACGTCCGGGCGGGGCTTGAGCCTGCGGCAGACATCAAGCGTCTGAAGCCCTATCGAGCCGGTAGAACCAAGAACCGCAATCTTCATAGACACCATTCAAGCACACAATCTGCGTTGTCCTGCGCAATTATACCCTCCCCGGCGCCATCGTCAAGCATATTCAAGAAGCCCCGCGTCTCTGACGCGGGGTTGTCTACTCGCGCCGCGGGTGCAAGACATTTTTGTTGGTAAACCCGCTAAACCTGGTCTTTGCGAGGAGGAGGCGCAGCCTCCGACGCGGCAATCCGACGAAGTCGTTGCGAGGAACGAAGTGACGCGGCAATCTCATACGGTTGGGTTTGCTTCGCTCCGCTCGCAACTTCGGCTTCACCCGCCGTCCGGCGGG
>DAOVDS010000447.1 GCA_030669415.1 bacterium | reverse complement strand
ACGGGAGAACCTATTGTGGGCAAGACCGAGTGGATTACCTATCCAGACGGTTCGGCGTGCTGGTACTCGGTCAGCAAGGTCCCCTATCGCGACACTGACGGCCAAATCATCGGCGTGATGGGCATATTCCGCGATATTACGGATTTGAAGCGGGTTTCACAGATGCTAGAGACCACAGAGGAGAGATACCGCACCGTCTTCGAGAATACAGGCGCGGCCACCTGTATCGTGGAGGAAGATACCACCATTTCCCTGGCAAATGAGCAATTTGAGAAGCTCAGTGGCTATTCAAGGAAGGAGGTAGAAGGCAAGAAGACCTGGACGGAGTTCGTTTCTGAAGAGTATCTCGAGATGATGAAGAAGTACCACGTCCAGCGACGAGAGGAACCCGGGAGTGCGCCCACCATGTATGAGTTTGATTTCAATGACCACGAAGGCCGGGTCAAGCACGTTTTGTTGACCGTGGACATAATCCCGGGAACAAAGAAGTCGGTTACCTCGCTGCTCGACATCACCACGCGCAAGCAGGCCGAGGAGGCCGCGCAGGCCGAAAGGGAGCGTCTGGAGGTCACGTTACGCAGTATTGGTGATGGCGTGATTGTCGCTGATCGCGAAGGCCGGGTTATGTTAATCAATGATGTAGCTGAGGAGCTGACAGGGTGGCCCGAGGCAGAAGCCTTGCATCGCCCTATGTCCGAGGTCTTCGCGATAGTCAATCAGCACACCCGCGAGCCGGTTGACGATCCCGTCGAAAAGGTACTGGCCACTGGCGGGTTGGTCAGCTTAGCCAACGATACTGTGCTTATCAGCCGCGATGGCACTGAGCGGATCATCGCCGATAGCGGCGCTCCCGTACATACGGACGGTGAAGTCAGAGGTGTGGTACTGGTATTCCGCGACGTCACCGAGCATATCAGATGGGAGAAGGCCCTGCGCGAGAGCCAGAAAATGGAAGCCGTTGGCACGCTGGCTATGGGGGTGGCCCACGATTTCAACAACTTACTGCAGGCTCTGATGGGCCGGGCGCAACTGATGTTGGCTACCGAATACTTCAGCCCTGGGACCGCCGAGGATCTCCGGGAGATGGTACACACCGGCGAGCGGGGGGCCAGCCTGGTGCGCCGCTTGTTAACCTTCAGCCGCCAAGTCGAGCCTGTCAAGCAGGTTATTCAGTTGAGCAGGCCGATAGATGACGTTCGTGTTCTTCTCGAGCGAACCATCTCTAAGCTGATTGAGATCAATACCCCGGTGCCGGATGACCTGTGGGCTACAGAGGCCGATCCGTATCAGCTCGAGCAGCTCTTGATGAACCTGGGCATCAACGCGGCCGACGCAATGCCAGGTGGCGGCACTCTGACAATCGCTGCCGACAACCTCGCTTTAGATCAACAGGAGGAAGAAATAAGAGCAGGGCGATACGTCGTGCTCAGCGTTTCCGACACCGGAATAGGGATGGATGAGGAGACTCTCGGACGCATCTTTGAACCGTTCTACACTAGCAAGGGTCGTGCGCAGCACAGTGGGCTGGGCTTGGCAGTGGTTCACGGTATCGTAGAGTCTCAC